>NZ_DATCRD010000100.1:0-13611 GCF_036569185.1 Chitinophaga sp. | reverse complement strand
GGTGTATACGAGCGACAGCAGCACTTTTGCGTTCTCATAATCTTTACGGGCTATCAGCAGGTCGCCCATGCGCTGCCCCGCGTGGATATACAGGTCAAAAAACTGGCGCTGTTCTGCATTGTTTTTTACTTCATTGTAAATAGCATACGCCTCATCGGATTGCTGGTTTAATTCTGCGATGATACCGAGTGTAAGTTTGGCCTGCAGTTCTTTTTTCTCCTGGTGTTGCTGCCGGAAATAAGCCAGCGCTTTTTCAGTATACTGTTTCGCCTGAAGCAGGTTTTTCTGTTCCAGGAACATAATGCCCAGCCGCTCATACACCAGATGTTCCAGTTGTGCATCCTCCACCGTATTCAGCAGTTCATTATATGCAGCAATGGCTTTGTCATATTCATTGCGGGCAGCATATACATTGGCCATGCCCATTTTATTGTCGTTCACGGCGGTTTTGTTACCCAGGGATTCCGCTATCCCGGCGCCCTGCAGATAATAACGTAACGCTTCGTCGTACAGTCCTTCCTCGCTGTAAGCATTGGCCAGTGTAAGATAAAGAGATACCTGGCAGGATTGTTTTTCGGCAGATGAAAGATCGCTTTGGTTAAGACTGCCGATAAGTTGTTGCGCATAAATGATCACAGAGTCTGTAGTGCCATGGGCAGCATGAAAAGCCAGCAAAGGCTGTAAGGCCAGTATTTTCTCTTTAATACCGGTGGCAAGATGCACTTTCCGCAAAAGGGAATCCGGGGTTTTTACAGGCACCTTTCCGTACCCCGTGAAAGCGGTCCCACTTTGAGCCAGGCAGGAACAGGAAACCGCGAGCAGGCAGGCAAAAAGCAGGACCAGCCTGGTCTGGATTAATATGGCAACTTTTATGATCAAGAGAAAACAGGTTTGTTCAGGCAGGAAAGATAATTAAACATAACGTTTTTACCACACTTCCGAAAAAACCGTATTTAAGATGACAGGCTTACAAACAGATTACAAGAATTTTCATGAAGCCTCACCAGTAAAAGCAAAAGCGTGATACATCCTTCCGGATTGTATCACGCTTTTGTGAGCCGTATGCTGCGGGAGCGGTTATATTATTTGCAAAACGTTACCGGGTATCAGAAGAAGAATCTTACTCCTAACTGTACCTGGTAAGGGTCTCCACCCGGATTGGCAATTCCGCTGGTGTTAACGGAATAGTTATACTCACGGGTATCTTTACTGAATGCAGAAGCACGATATAACGCGGTGTTACCAAAGTTATGGCTTGCACCCCATTTCTTATTCAGCATATTGGCAAAGTTGAACACATCTACAGAAAGCTCAAAACCGCTTGTTTTGGAAATCTTGAATGATTTAGCCAGTCTTAGGTCGAAAGTACCATAGAAGCCGTTGATGCCACCGTTTCTTTCTGCAATCTTACCTTCTGATTTCTCCACATATTTCTTAAAACTGCTGCCTGCGCCTGAACTCAAAAGCTTATTTAATGCGTCTCTTACGGCTGCAGACGTTTTAGGATCGTTGGGATTAAATACATAAGCAAGGTCATTGGTACCGCTTACAAAATCCTGGTTGCTGTTTACACCTGACAACAGGCTGTAACGGGTACCGCCTATGCCAGAGAAGCGTACGCCGAATACAAATCCTGCGAAAGAAGGCGATGTACCATAAAATACTACCTTATGACGGAACTGTGCATCAGAGTAACTCATTTTACTCAGGTTACGGGGATCATCTGCTACCGGCAAACCTAAAGTAGCGCTGTTGGCCACGTTACCGTTGTAAGAGGTGTTATCTTTGGAATCGTTCCAGGTATAGCTGGCGGTGATATTACCATCTTTATAATAGCGGTAATTAACGTCGTATACAAAGGTGTAGGTGTTGTTTTTACCCTTGCTGGTTAATTCCAGTACCCTGCCGAATGCGTTGCTCACCCTTCCATCCAGGTAGTTGCCGCTACCGCCGCTGGTGTTCATCTTATCTAAAGGAATATATACTCCCCTGTTAGCTTCGTTAGGAAGCGTGAAATATGGCTTTTCCACCATGTTTCTGTCTATATAGAAGTAGTTATTACGGCCATAGGTCAGGTAAGCGGAAACACCCATTCTCAGGCGGCTGGTAATATACCTTGTATAATTGATATTAGCCTTATAAACAATAGGTATTTTAGCATCAGGACCTGTATAGTTGATGAGCGGCAACTGGTACGATGCAAAAGCAGGAACGGTAGAAAGATCTTTCCTGAACGCAGCGAAGTCCGGAGAAGGGATGCTTACCGAACTGGCGTTCAGGTTAGCGGTCCCGAAATGTTTGCCATCAAATGTCAGGTTGTTGATGAGCATATAGTTATTGATATCGGAACTAAATATACCTGCACCCACTTTGATATAGTCTGTATGTTTTTCCTTTACATCCCATGTGAGCTGCACTCTTGGCTGCGGTACAAAAGACTTGATACTGTTGTTGGTACTTAAGCCCAGCGCATTGTACAGATCCTGGTTGAAGGGAGCTTTAGGATAAGTAGCCATATCGAAGCGCAAACCGGCAGTAAGGCTTATCCCGTTGCCCAGGTCTGTTTGCAACTGGCCATATATACCACCATTGAAAATGCCGGAAGTAACACTTGGATCAGCTACCAGTGGCACTTCACGGTAGAATGCATATGGCGTGTTGTTACGGAAGGCATCCATGCCCCTATATACATATCGGCCGTTTACTTCGCTGCCATACAGCGATTTGGCGTGCGTGTACATCAGGTCGATACCGAATGTATAGTTAATTTTCTCTGTATTATAATACAGGTTATCCGTAAGCTGGAATACGTTGTTGGTAAATCCTTCCTGGGCAAAGCGGTGACCACCGATCTGGATATTGGTAGACTTGGTGGATCCGTCTGACAGTACTGAGGTTACGTTTTCAACAATTGCTCTCGGAAGGGCGCCTGGCAGCTCATCATTTTGCCTGCTGGCCTGCCAGGTATACAAATGCTGTACCTTTAATTCATTGGTAATCCTGGTGCTGATGGTAGATCTCAGTGTCACCAGGAGGCTGTTATCTCTGTTGAAGTCATTACCGGCCGACTCATACAGGTTAATGGCAGTATTATCGATCAGTCCCAGTTTGTTGACGTCATTCGTATAGTTATCTCTGATAGTCAGCAGGTTCTTGTCGTTGATCTGCCAGTCAAGGCGCAGGAAGCCAGCATCCGACTGCCGTGTTTTTCCAAAAGAACCGTACTGCGCATGGCTGGAAACACCATACTTTGACCTGGCAATATCTACAAAAGTATCCAGTACATTCCTGGTAATATTATATACGAGCTGATCGGAATTGGATTGTATATCAGCAATTACCAGGGAACGGTTATCTGTTTGATGATCCCATGCAAAGAAGTAGTGAAGTTTATCCTTGATGATCGGCCCGCCGATAGAGCCCCCGAACTGGTAAGTGGAATAATCGTTGTTTCTTTTGTTACCACGGATATCATAAGGGCTGGATAACCAGTTAGCACGACCAAAGCCGAATACAGAGCCGGACAAGGTATTGGTACCGGATTTGGTAACAGCGCTCACCGTTCCACCGCCGGATCTGCCGAGGGTAACGTCGTACTGGTTGGTAACAACTTTAAACTCACGAACGGCCTCAATGGAAATAGAATAAGGCGCTCCGCTCCTGGAAGTGGTGGGGCCGGCAGAAGTAGGGTTCTTCGCCGTCATACCATCGATCGTATAGTTGGTACCGGATCCCAGCTGGCCGCTGATACTGTTGCCATTACCGGTAAGTGGCGACAACGCTGCCAGGTTAGAGAAGTTTCTTCCATTAACAGGCAACCGGTTGATGTCCGTAGGTGTAATAGTGGTAGCGGCGCCGGCATTTACAATCGCTTTCTTGTTGGATGTAGATACGATGGTAACGGCGTCAAGGTTTGAAACAGACGGCTCCAGGTCAAAGTTCACCTGGAGAATATCCCCCTGGTTAAGGTTATAGTCCTGTTTTTTCTGAGCGCCAAAACCGATAGCCGATACCGTGATGGTGTAAGGACCACCGAGCGGCAATTGCTTAAATGTATAAAGCCCCTTGGTATTTGACTGGGTCCGGTTGGTAAAACCAGTCGATTCATTCCTCACTGTAATGGAGGCCCCGGGAATCATTGTGCCATCCTTTGCTTTGACCTGGCCATTCAGGTCTGCCAGCGTGGATTGTGCAAATACTCCGGAACAGGTAAACATCCCTAAAGTAATTAAAAGAAGACAGAATAGGTTCTTCATCGATTTAGACTTATTTAGATTTAAGCCTGCGAAGTTATAAGCCTGATATTTACGGGGTATTAAGATAAGGTTAACAAAATATTATGTCTGCTTCCTGTTACAGGTCCGAAACCCAGGAAGTCTGTTGTGCAAAACGGATAATGGCTTTTCCCATATGATATTTTGTTACAACTAAAGCAGATCCGGTTAAGCCTTTCCACCGGCCATTGCTGAATTTTGTATCCTCAAACAATTTATTTCAATCAGGCATTTTTATGAAAAAACTAATTCTTATTTTAAGCACTGTCCTTTCTTCGTTCGCTTATGGACAGCAACAGCATGCCCTTACTTTTCTTTTTGTTCCCGGTGCATGGGACGGTGGCTGGGACTATGCAAAAGTGGATTCGATACTCAGTGCGCATGGCCACATTGTTTACCGGCCCACACTTACAGGCCTTGGGGAAAGAGTACATCTCTCCAACCCGGGTATCAATCTTACCACTTACATCAATGATATACTGAACGTGATCAGGTTTGAGAACCTGCATGATATCATCCTTGTAGGTCATAGTTATGGAGGAATGGTTATTTCCGGTGTGGCGGAACAGGCGCCCGACCGGATCAAACAGCTGATCTACCTGGATGCAATGGTACCCAACAACGGGGAAAGCGCAAAAGACGTGTGTGGCGACCTGTGGGAACCCATGACCAGGGGCAACATTAAAGACGGCATGGTGCTGTACCCTTTCGGCGCCACAAAGGCTGTTCCGCCTATGGATGTACCGCAGCCATTGAATACCTTTACTGAGCCGCTGCAACTCGGCAACCCCGTGGCCAGGAAGATCCCGGCGGCATTCCTCCAGATGACAAAAGACGGCAAAGGAAGCCCGGCCCACGATAAAATGGGAATAGACAAAGCAAGGGAAAGGAAATGGAAGATCTACACACTGGAAGGTGGGCACTATTCCATGCGCGAACAACCGGGAAACCTGGTAAAAAAACTGGAAGAGATCGTGCTTCAGTAAAAAAGAATGCAGCAATTGTTGCACAATTATAAATAAATTAGGGTATGGAAAACAGGGTGATCCACCGGGTAAAAACAATCAGTGAATACCATAAGGTAATGGGACTTCCCAAGCCGGAACATCCGCTGATCAGTGTGATCGATTACAACTCCATACAGCTGCCATGCAAGGCTAGCATGGGGTTTATGTTCGATTTTTATTGCATCCTCATCGACAGGAATTTTAGGGGCAATATGAAATATGGACAGCAGCCGGGAGATTTCGAAGAGGGTGTGATATTCTTTATGGCGCCAGGACAGGTATTTGAAGTGGAGCCTGAAGATGCCGCCATCGCAAACCGCTCGGGCTGGGTATTGCTCATCCATCCCGACTTCCTGTGGAACACCACGCTTGCAAAGAAAATCAGGCAATACGATTATTTTAGTTATGCGGTCAATGAAGCGTTGTTCCTTTCAGATAAAGAGGAAAAATCCGTTCTCGGCATCATGGAAAACATCCTGCAGGAATACCGGAATAACATCGATAAATTCAGCGATCCTGTGATCATTGCGCAGCTGGAGCTGCTTCTTACTTATGCCGACAGGTTTTACCAACGGCAGTTCATTACCCGCAAAAAATCGGGCCACTCTATCCTCGACCGCCTGGAAGCCTTGCTGGATAGCTATTTAAAGAGTGAGGCACTACCCGTGGAAGGCATACCAACCGTTAAGGAGGTGGCCTCTTCTTTAAATGTTTCCGCGGGTTACCTGAGCGGATTACTGAAGTCGCTGACCGGGAAGAGCACCCAACACTATCTCCAGGACAGGCTGATTGAACATGCAAAAGCGCAATTATCCACTACACAACAATCAGTAAGTGAAATTGCCTATAGCCTGGGGTTTGAGCACCCGCAGTCGTTCAGCAGGCTGTTCAAGGCAAAAACCAGCCTATCCCCTTTAGCATTCAGGGAAAAGTTCAACTGAAGCCTGTTGCCAATAAAAATCTTTGCTAATTACTGAAGAACCGGTTGGCAAAACGTATGTATTGGTCCCAGTCGTACGGCGTGATGGCGTGTTCGCCTTCCCGGATATGATACCCGATCGCGCCATCGCCCACCGGCTGGTTGATACCCGGCGGAACAGGCGTGCTTAATCCTTTCAATCCATACAATGCGTATACGGGGGTAGCGTACCATCCGGATAAATATTCTCCCAAAGGGTCTGCCCACTGATCCTGCGAAGCGCTGGCTATATATACCGGCCGCGGCGCTATCAATGCTATTAATTCGTGGAAATCTACAGGTAATTCATCTTCTTTATTATTATACTTTTTAAAATTCCCGGAAAACCAGTGAGGGAATGCCTTATTCATAACGGCAATGGTTTCGCCGTATTTCCTTCTCGTAATGGCTGCGCCTCCCTCTCCTGAATTATTGGAAATCACCATGGCAAACCGCCGGTCCTGTGCGCCAGCCCAAAGTGCTGTTTTGCCTAAGCGGGAGTGGCCCATCACTATCACCTTTTTTGAATCAACATCGCTGTCTGTTTCCAGGTAATCGAGCGCCCGGGATAACCCCCATGCCCATACGCCAATGGCGCCCCATTCATCTGCAGCAGGTTCCTTTTGCCCTTTCTTATAAAACAACGGAGCCAGGCCGGCATTCATGCTATTGGCACTGTCGGGCTGAAGATCGCCATAATACACGGTAGCCAGCCCATACCCTGCTGCGATTATCTTTTCAACAGACCAATCGTTGCTTTGTATGCCACGTGAAGCCGCCGTGGCGATATGATTTTTATAGGCGGAATCAGGGGCGTATCTCACCCAGCGTTTTGAAATGAGTATTCCTGTATCGGCATGAACGGTCTGGTTACCTGCAAAGTTCAATCCCAGGAACAGGGGCACAGGTTTGTTCTTTTCATTAGGCAGGTAGAGTAAAATGTCCATGTAATATTTATCGCCCTGCGAAAAATATACCCTCACCTGTTTCCGGGTAGCTGTGCCATTTAATGCATGATGACTAACAGATAGTGATACAAACCTCAATGGCATATGTTTTACCGGCGTTTTGCCCTGCACATTCTTTTCAAATAACGCGGTTATTCCGGGCCGGCGGGTTTTCTCCCAATCTGCCACCGTATTTATTGTTTTACCTGATTGCATACGCAGCACATCCGGCAGATGATAACCGGCCGCTGTGTCATTTGAATGTTGAGCCAAACAGGCGGGAATGATGGCCAGCTGTATAAAAAAGCTGAGTATAACTTTTTGTTTCATGTACTGTAAATTAGATAAATTTAAACAGGCATTCGCATTGAAAAAAGGTTAATTATGCGTAATTCCAAATTAGATAGAAATGAGAGCAGAACTATCCTGTACCGTCATGCGGACTAACTGATTCCGGGGTTATAACCCCTGTTTTTCACCAGGCCCTAAAACAGAAGATCCCCTTTTTCCCGCCGGTTTATTTGGGTTTGTAAACCTAAGGTCTTAAATTAACTGCTGTAAACAGCGATCATTCTTGTTTTAGCCCGGTGATATCCTTATACATTCAGACTACAAAATAGCGCACTTTTTATGGAAAAGATCCTGCTTTCAGCAACTTTTGCACTTGTATTAGCCGCCTTACACGGCTGTAACGGATCCGGAAAAAAAGCGGTTCACCCCCCTTTGGATTCAGTGGAAATGGCCAACAATACCCCGCCCGATTCCCTGCCCGTTCCCGGCGCTACCCCATCCGTCACCAATTTCAGTACTGTAATAGGATGGGACGACGATGCCAAACCCATTGCCCCGCCGGGTTTTGTAGTGACCAAATTTGCGGATGGCCTGAAAAATCCCCGCTGGATCTTTGTAGCGCCCAATGGAGATGTTTTTGTATCGGAAGCCCATGCCATCAAACGGTTTACGCAGGAGCTGATCAACACGGTAAGCGGCAAGGCCAGATCGGAGAATAACAGTATCACCGCCAACCGGATCACCATGTTCCGCGATACCAATAACGACGGGCATCCCGACGAGCGCTATACATTTATGAAAAACCTGAACCAGCCTATGGGGATGCTGGTGCTGAATGATAAGTTTTATGTAGCTAATACCGACGGACTGATGCAATATCCCTACCAGCCGGGAGTAACCAGTATCACGGCAGAAGGAAAAAAAATCCTGCCATTACCTGCCGGTGGATATAATAACCATTGGGCCAGGAACCTGATTGCCAGTGAAGATGGCACCAAGTTGTATGTTTCTGTTGGTTCAGGCACCAATGCAGCCGAGCATGGTATGGAAAATGAAAAGAACAGGGCGGCCATCTTAGAAGTGAACCCCGATGGCAGCAACATGCGGATATACGCAAGCGGATTACGCAACCCGGTGGGTATGGACTGGGCTACGGGCACGCATACACTCTGGACCGTGGTGAATGAACGGGATCAGCTGGGCGACGACCTGGTGCCGGATTATTTCACCAGTGTAAAAGACGGCGGCTTTTATGGCTGGCCATATTCTTATTTCGGTCAACACGAAGATCCCGCTTTCAAAGGCCAGGCAACAGAGCTGGTGAAAACCGCTATAGTGCCGGATGTAGCGCTGATAGCCCATACGGCTTCACTGGGACTTGTTTTTTACAAAGGAAATGCATTTCCCGAAAAATACAGGAACGGCGCCTTTATAGGGCAGCATGGTTCATGGAACCGCACCCATCTGGCAGGTTATAAAGTTATTTACATCCCCTTTAAGGATGGAAAGCCTGCAGGCAAAGCAGAAGATTTCCTGACGGGGTTTATTGCGGATGAAGGTAAGAGCGAGGTGCACGGTCGCCCGGTAGGCGTAGCTGTGGCGAAAGATGGCGCGTTGCTGGTAGCGGATGATGCGGGGAATAGTATCTGGAGGATTAGTGTTGACCGGGGGAAGTAGCTCCCTCTCTTAAAGATCAATCCAATCTCCAGGGTGGGCTCTTCCTGTTATGGCCGGCATGATAAAGGATAAGCAGATTTCCGTCAGGATCCTTTAATCTTGCTTCCCTCCACAGCCAGGGCTGATCAACTGGTAACGATTCAAATACGATACCTTTTTCCTGCAATTTATTGATATCGTCATCAAGCGTTTCTGTCTCGAAATAAAGCCAGATATTGTTGGTCCCTGATTCGTCAGATTCATGAAGGGAAAAAGTGGAGTTACCACCCATGCATTCAAATCTCGCATACCTGGGTAGTGCTTTTACAATTAATTTTAATCCTAACGCCTGATAGAATTCAATTGATCTTTCTATATTCCTCACCGAAACTGTTACCTGGTTCAAATCTAAATTCATGTAGTATTCTTTTTTAAAGTAGCTGAGCATATCAATTTAACACCTCAAATTAATATTTTAAACTGATCTGACGCTCCTTCGCTAACCTCAGCGCCTGCGTAGTAGTATAATACTTAGCCAGCATATTAGGCACTTCCCATGCCGGCATACTCCCTGCGTTTACATACGACAGGTACTTTTCCATAACCCTGGCAAACGAAGCCTCATGTCCCTTTTTATAGGAAGCCGGGATCACTACTTCCCAGGCCTTTCCGTTTGCTTTTAAGGCAATCCCCGGATAAGTGGCGGCAAGCGTTGCGATGCCCTGCTGTATAGCGGCTGTACCGGCAGTTTTTGGCTCAATGTATAATGCACCTTCACGGATCACTATATCCGCCCCGGTGCCCCTGATCAATGAATAATGGGTATCGCCTGTACCTTCAGGGGCCTGGTACTTCCAGCTGACGGCCACCCGGGCATGCACACCTTTGATCTGGTAATCAAACGCTCCATTGGCATACACCTGCAACACACTATCCGCATCCACATCCTTTTGTAAATAATCCGGGAAACGGTCCGCGTTGGTGATCTCGTGGAACTCCGGAAGGGTCATCGCAGTGGGCCATCTCCGGGCGGAATCAACCAGGATGTCTTTCTCGTAACGAATCACCTGGTCCGGGAAACAGGTCCATTGAATAAGGTCTACCAGATGGGTGGTCACATCTACAATCCCCTCTCCCTGCTGTGTTACATCCATGTACCAGGCAGGCCTGATAAGCACTTTGCCCGCCACGTTCTTTTTAAAATGATGTACGCTTTCCTTGATAACGGCAGGCGCCGCAGCGGTTCCTTTTTCCAGTTCCCCGAATACAGCCGGCATTTGCACCAGCTCCCGCTGCAGGATGGAAGTGATCTCATAGCGCTCGGTCATGATATCATATAGCTGCACATGCAGTTGCACCGCTTCTTCAAATGCCGCTTTGAGCGAGTCAAAGCCTGCTGCGTCAATGGCCATGGGTTTATCGCTCAGTACATGCATCCCTGCATGTACACTCCTACGGATATACGTCGATTTCAGACGGTTATTACCGGCAATCACCACGATATTACCCGCAGGCTGCGCCAGCAATTGCTGCAGATAATCCGGCCCGGTGTACACTTCCGGCCGCCAGTGCGTGGGCGAATCCTTCCGTTCATTATAGGCCAGTACTGCTTCCCGGTACCGCTCTACCTCCACTCCTTCCGGTGCAAAAACTTTCAGGGTGCTGTCAATCCCCGGGTACATTTCCTGCTGTACCAGGGAGGCATGAAAATGTCCCGGATCAAGTGCAATAATTTTCACAGTAGTTGTTTTCCTTGCTTCGCAGGCCATCAGCAGCACTGCCAGTGCCAGAAAGATAATACGTTGCTGCATAATATTTGATTCAATTACTTAATTTTTCTCCCGGAACTTCATATAACTGCACCCCGGATTTTAAGGATACCTGTGAAGAAGTCCCAACAGTCCATCTCCTGATGAGATGGCCGTAGAAGGCATAAAAGATCAGGTAGAGATAACAGGGAAATAATACCCAGTAAGCAACACGCACATTATACGCACCTGCGAAATGCCCGTAGAAAAGCGGCAGGATAGCGTTACCACTCAGGCCCATGATCATGATGGAAGCGCCCAGCTTTGTAAAACGTCCAAGCCCTTCCAGCGCCAGCGGCCAGATACCTGCCCATACCAGGGAATTGGCAAGCCCCAGCAACACTACAAACCAGATAGAAACATCGGTGGTATGCCCCAACAGGCTTACCGGCCCTCTTGCGAAAATGATGCAGAGCGTTAACACCGCGCCCAGCAGTGTACAGGAACGCAGTGCATTCACCTGGCTTACAAACCGGGGGATCAGTATAATCCCCATGGAATAACCGAAAATCGTAGCGGCAAGCGTGTAAGAAGGAAAGGTTCTTGCTTCCAGTAAAGGTACATTCATCGTGCTGGCATAAGGAATAATGGTATCCACCGCAATCACCTGGGTACCCACGTGAAGAAAGATGGCCAGCGCGCCCAGGATAAGATGAGGGAACTCAAAGATGCTTTTTTTATCTGCATTCGCGGCGGCCAGCTGCACATTCTCGCTTTCTGTATTGATTTCCGGTAACGGGGAAAAACGCACTACCAGGCCCAGTAAAAAAAGTACCGTGCCTACCACGCTATATGGCAGGATCACCCGGCGGACCAGTTCATCCAGTGCGGCCTCCCGGGCAGCCTGCTCCATGTTGGCCAACTGTGCAAACAACGTGCTGTCGGTTGCCTTGAGGATCACTGCTGCGAATACCAGCGGGGCAATAATACCAGCGCCCTTATTGCAGATGCCCATAATGCTGATCCGTTGCGCGGCGCTCTCTTTCGGGCCCAGGATCGTGATATATGGATTGGCAGCGGTTTGCAATACTGCCAGTCCAAGACCGATCGTGAACAGGCCCAGGAGAAATATCTCGTAAGTCCGCGTCAACGCTGCCGGCACAAAAATAAACGCTCCTGTGGCCATGGCCCAGAAACCAATCATCATCCCCTTCTTGAAACCCACGGCTTTTAGCAGGTAAGACGATGGAACCGACATGATAAAATAAGAAATGTAAAATGCAAAGGTCACCAGGTATTGCTGGAAGTCCGACAGCTCACAGGCTATTTTGAAATAAGGTATCAGTATCGCATTCACCCAGGTAACAAACCCGAAAATGAAAAACAACATACCGATAATAAAAATAGAGATCCGGGTGTCCCGTTTGCTCATGGAGCCCACTTCCACCGCCGCCGGTTTATTGCGCATTCAGCTTTCGTTTAAGAGATTATATCTTAGGTTCCCATCCTGCCTGGTAGTCGCGCTTCCAGAACTTCATGGCGGCTGCATCGTTTTTGATATGACCGTTAGACGGATCAATATGTAATGTATTGCCGGAGCGCAACGCAATGTTACCCAGCTGGCACAGCAAAGTACTTTGGTACCCTCCCAGGATATCCGCATTCAATGCGCTGCCCTTACGGATCGCGTCAAAGAAGTTTTGAATATGCAAGGCATCAAGATCTGCCGCAGGATTTGTCACGTTCCTGGCATCAATAGCTTTCTCGTTCTTTACTTCCTTAACAACATTGTTCTTCAGATCATATATCGTATAGGCGTTACCGTCAATAACAAGCGAACCGGTGTCGCCATAAAAAATTACCCCTGCGGAATTGCCTTCTATGGGGCGGCCATTACAACTGCGGCCTTCCCATAACATGCTGGTGTTGTTCGCAAATTCCAGGGTAATGACCTGTGTATCCGGTGTTTCCCAATCGTCTTTATAACGGTAACGGCCCCCCGAAGAGGTAACGCGGGTAGGGTATTCAACTCCCAGTCCCCAGCGTAGCAGATCTACCATATGCGTACCATTGTTCAGCGCCTCCCCGGTGCCCCAGTTCCAGAACCAATGCCAGTTATAGTGAATGAGATTATCTTTGAACGGCATGCGCGGGGCAGGCCCCTGCCACAGATCATAGTTCAGCCAGCCCGGTACGGCGGTCTGTTTGCCGGTACCAATGGAGGCACGGTTATTAGTGTACCAGCCCTTGCCAAAATAAGCTCGGCCTATAGCCCCTTCCTTTATATCCCTGATGGCCGCGATCACGTTAGGCCAGGAACGGCGCTGGTTACCCATCTGTATAACGGTTTTATATTTCTGCTGCGCCGCTACCAGCAATTCCCCTTCATGCGGATTGTGGGCGCAGGGCTTTTCCAGGTATACATGTTTACCAGCCTTTGCTGCCAGGATGGCTGCGGGCGCATGCCAATGGTCCGGCGCCGCAATTACCAGCGCGTCCATCCCTTTATTCTCCAGCGCTTTCCTGAAATCAGGAACGGCAACGGGCATTTTGTGCTGTACTTCATTCACTTTAGCGATGCACTTCTCCGCAGCACGTGTGTCTACGTCAGAAACAGAGATCACTTCACAATCAGGCTGACGGGCATAGTTGGCGGCCAGCGCCAGTCCACGTGCGTTCACGCCCATCATGCCTACTTTAATACGCTCGTTAGCCCCTATAATACTGGCG
>NZ_DATCRD010000099.1:0-24044 GCF_036569185.1 Chitinophaga sp. | reverse complement strand
TGTTACCCGTACTGCAGGAGGAATGGACAAGCGGCTTACAGCTATACAGGAATTCCCTGTTAAGCTTTACTGCCTCGGTTTTCTGGAGGAATACCCAACAGGACCTCTTCCCGGTGGAGGCCGACGGGCAACTGGTGTTAAAGAACATGGCCAATCACCGCAACGAGGGAATTGACCTGGAGCTGAAACTCTTTGAGGACAATTCCAGGAAGAAGACGGTGGCCGCTTCCCATGCACTTTCCTTTTATGCATACCGGAATAAGGTAACCAGCGTGAACAATCCTTACAATTACACGCCCATAGCCGGCTTCAGTGATGTGCACACGGCGTTGATAGCAGGACAGCCACTCGGAGTGATAGTAGGAAGCGCCTGGCAGCGCGACGCCAACGGCAACCGGGTGATCGGGCCTGATGGGTTTCCCCTGGTAGCGAAGGATCCTGCTATTATCGGGAATCCCATCCCGGATTTTGTAATGAAGCTGCATAATAGCCTGCAATGGAAACGGTTCTCTTTGCAGGCGGACCTCGAGTGGAAACATGGCGGCGACCGGTGGAATGGTACACAGGCAGTATTGGATTACTACGGCCGCTCACAGCAGTCTGCCAATGGGAGGAACATCACCGGGTATATTTTCTCCGGTGTACAAACAGACGGCCGGCCAAACAATATCCCGGTGGATTTTTATAACCCCAAAGACGAGATCAGTAAAAACCGCTGGGTCAGGTACGGGATCAGCGGTGTGGCAGAAGATTATATAGAACGTGCCGACAGGCTCCGGCTGAATACCGTGAAACTCAGCTACCAGCTGTTGTTCCGGCGTATTATCCAGAACCTTACCCTGAGCGCTTATGTCAATAATATCCTGTTATGGTCGCCTTATAAGGGAACGGACCCTGAACAGTTATTGTTTGACCAGGCCAATAGCACAGGATTGGATTTCTTCAATCTTCCCGCTACCAAAACTTATGGTTTTAACGCATCCATTCAATTCTGAGATCATGAAAAAAATTATCAGCTTCCTTTGCATATGCCTGTTCACCGTATTGGCAGGACAGGCCCAAACCTACGATTATACCTCGTTTAAAGAAAAGATCTATCTCCATACCAGCCATGTTTTTTTTCAGCCGGGTGATGAAATGTTTTTTAAACTATACCTGGTAAATGCAAAAAACCAGCAACCTTCTTCCCTGAGCAAAGTAGCGTTTGTAGATATACTGGACCCTTCCGGGAAAGTAATAAAAAAGCTTAATTATAAGATCACAGATGGTTATGCAGAAGGCTCATTTTATTTTGAGCCTTCCATCCCCGGTGGTATTTACAGGCTCAAGGCTTATACTTCCTGGATGCGTAATGAAAACGACAGCACCTTTTATGTAAAAGAGATTACCGTGCAACAGGTAATTCCGCCCCGGGTGCTGATGAAACTGGATTTTCCTAAAAAAGGCTATGGCCCCGGCGACGAAGTGACAGCAGATTATAGTATCAGGAATTTATCCGATCAGCCCATAGCCGGGCATACGGTGAATTATAAAGTGAGTATAGGCGGCGCCGTTATACAAACAGGTACAGCCACTACAGGCAGCAATGGTAAGGCACAGCTGCAGTTCAGGCTGCCGGCAGATCTTAGTACCACGGATGGTTTGCTGAATGTAACCATCGACTATGATGCTTACAAAGAATCCATTTCACGTAGCATCCCTATTGTACTTAATAAAATAGACCTGCAGCTGTTGCCAGAGGGAGGAACCCTGGTAGCAGGGCTTACCAGTAACATCGCTTTCAGGGCGGTAAACGACCACGGCAAACCGGCTGATATAAAAGGAGCAGTGTTGGATCATACAGGGCGCGAGGTAACCACCTTTGAAAGTTATTATGCAGGTATGGGAAAATTTTCCTTCACACCACTGGCTGGTGAAAAATATACCGTGAAAATAATTTCACCGCTGCATATTGCACAGGTATATGATTTCCCTGCATACAGGAACGAAGGGGTGGTAATGAATGTTATAAAGAAAGACGGAAAGACACAGCTGGAACTGTCTGCCACAGCAGATCAGCAGGTAACGGTGACCGGGCAGACAAAAGCAGTGACCTATTATACAAAAGCATTGCACCTGAAGAAAGGCGTGCAAACCATTGACATAGACGAGTCTCTTTTTCCCGCCGGCATTGCGCGGTTTACCTTGTTGCTGCACGACAAAACCCCTGTTGCAGAACGGCTGTTATTCCTGAACAGGAATAAGGTATTGCAGGTGAGCATCACTACCGATAAAAAAGAATACCTGCCCAGGGAGAAAGTGAAAATGACTATCAAAACCACCGATGATAAAGGAACGCCGTTGCCATCCAATTTGTCCGTAGCAGTAATGGACGATAAACTGTGGACCTACGCCGATGATAAGCAGGATCACATTTTATCGTGGTTGCTGATGAGTAGTGAATTACATGGGAAGATAGAAGAGCCGTTATTTTATTTTAAGGAAGACGAGCCCAGGGCAGCGCCTGCACTTGACCTGGTGATGCTTACCCATGGCTACCGTTATTTTGATTATATCCCGGAAGCAAAGAACGGTGAATTGCTGAAGTATATTCCTGATGAAGGCCAGGTGCTGAGCGGCACCGTGCTGAACGCCAAAAAAGAACCTGTGCGGGCTACAGTTTTTCTCATCAATACCAGCGATAACGGGAAGGCGATACAAATGAATACAGATGATGATGGCGCTTTCTTTTTTACCAACCTGGAGCCACTCAGCAGGTATTGCCTTATTGCAAGGCCGGTAAAAGGCCGTGCACCTGTAACTATACGGATAGAACAGAATGGGGTGGAAGGTAACGAGATCAGGGCGCGCAAGTTGCTGGAGAAAGGGGTGGTATTGCATCCCACCGTACAGCCGTTGCCGGTAGTACCGGAGAAAAAGGAAGATGCCAACGCAGTGATGAATATGGTGAAGATTGAAGATGCCAAAGCCTTGGATGAAGTGATAGTGGTGGGCTATGGGGCACAAAAGAAAAAGTCGGTTGCCGGGGCAGTAGTGATGGTCCGGGGAGAGGAGCTGGTAGTCAATAACCTGCAGGGTTTGCTGCAGGGCAGGGTAGCCGGGGTGCAGGTAGTACCCCAGGGAAATCCCGGCGCCCCGGAGGATATAAGGATCAGGGGACATGCATCACTTACGGGAAATAACCAGCCTTTGTTTGTTGTGGATGGCGTGGCAATGGAAGGACTGGATATGCAGCTGAACCCGAATGATATCGCCTCCATTGAGGTGATCAAAGATGCGGGTGCAGTGGCCATTTATGGCGTGCGTGGCGCAAACGGCGTGATTGTTATCCATACCAAAAACAAGCTTCCCGGCAGGATCCGTTTTGATCTTGGCAAACGAGGCTATTATGCTACCATGCCGGTGCCCGCCAATCAAACCACTTTCTCTGTAGCCAGGCGTTTTTATGCACCACATTACGCTACAACGGATACGGATGAACGAACTGATTTCCGTGAAACCATTTACTGGAACCCCGTAGTGCAAACGGATAAGGAAGGCATGGCTACGCTGGAGTTTTACAACTCCGATGCTGCCACTACTTTCAGGGCCGTTGCCGAAGGAATTGGCTGGAATGGCAAGCCTGGCAGGGCAGAAGCTACCTGGGCTACCCGTAATGCCTTGCAGATAGACGCCAAAATACCGCCTTATCTTACTATAGGCGACCAGGCGATGGTGCCGCTGGTACTTAAAAATAACAGTGCTTCCGCCATACAATTGGATATTAGTATAGCCGTTCCCGTTAATATGTCGGCTGGCAGGTTTGAGGATAAGGTGACACTGCAGCCCAACAGCTCCAGGCAGGTGCTTATTCCGCTGGAAGCTATTGCGCCCACCAGTGGCACCGTGAAGTTTACCGTGCATGGAAAAAGCGGAACGGAAACCCTGACCTTACCTATAACGGCGGCGCAGCGCGGCTTTCCTGTTGTACATACTTTTTCAGGTGAAACATCTGCGCAACACACCTTCAATATCAGCGAACCGGTAAAGGGCAGTATACAAACAAAACTGCAGGTGTTCACCTCGCTGGAAGGACAGCTGCTGGATGGTATTGAATCTATGCTGAGAGAGCCATACGGCTGTTTTGAACAAACCTCTTCGAGTACTTATCCGAATATCTTCATCCTGAAATACCTGAAGGAATCGGGTAAATCGAACCGGGAAGTGGAAGCCAAAGCCCTGGAGTATATTGAAGCAGGTTATAAAAAGCTGATTGCTTTTGAAACGGCTATGGGCGGTTTTGAATGGTTTGGGCATACGCCGCCTCATGAGGCGCTTACAGCCTATGGCTTGCTGGAGTTTACCGACATGCAGGCGTTTATTGATGTGGATAAAAATATGCTTGCCCGTACTAAGTCGTTCCTGCTTAGCCGCCGCGATGGTGAAGGCGGATTTAAGTTAGCTGCCGGCGGCTATGATAGGTTCCGGTCTGTGCCCAACAATATTGCCAACCTGTACATTGTATATGCGCTCACGCAAGCCGGTGTAGGTAGCGAGATACAGCGGGAGTATAATGCCGAGGTACAAAAAACGCTGGCCTCCGGGGATGGTTACCAGCTGGGGCTGATGGCGCTGGCAGCAGCCAATATGAAAGATACCACCGGCTTTGCCCGCCTGATGGCTGCGCTGAAGGAAAATTACAGGAAGGAGAACCTGGCGGCTGCTACCTCTGTCGTTAACTCCAGGGATGCTTCCCTCCGCGTAGAGGCGTTATCGTTATATGCCATGGCGCTTGCCCGTGAGCAGCATCCGGACATGGCTGCTATCGCTATAGCCATCTCTAAAATACTTTCTGAAAAGGTATACTACGGTTACGGATCTACGCAGGCGACAGTGCTGGCGTTGAATGCCATTGTAGAATATGTGAAGCTGAAAGGCCGTGCCGAAAGCAGCGGCACTATCAGTTTCCACCTGAATAATGAGCTCCTCGAAGCGGGCCGGTCATTCAGTGATGCAGTGAAAACCGGCTCCAATACTTTTGCCATCCAATACAGCGGCCAGGCCGGTTTGCCTTATAATATGGAGCTGTCTTATTTCACCATGCAGCCGCCGGGCAGCGCTGCAGCAGAGTTACAGCTGCATACTGCTTTAAGCGGCACACGCACCAAAGCAGGTGAAACCGTACGGATGAATATCGATATAAAGAATATCAAATCCACGCTGCAGCCCATGGCCATTGCAAAAATCGGTATTCCTGCCGGACTCTCGCTGCAGCCCTGGCAGCTGAAAGAACTGGCAGAGAAGAAAGAAGTAGCTTATTACGAGATCTTCGATAATTACCTGGTGCTTTACTGGATGGGATTTGCCGCCGGGGAAACCAAGTCTGTCCACCTTGACCTGAAAGCCGATGTACCAGGTAAATACAAAGGAAAAGCCAGCAACTGCTATCTCTACTATACTCCCGAACATAAAAACTGGCAGGAGGGAACCGTTATTGAAATTATGCCTTAGTTCCTATACCTCTCCCTTCCGCCCTGCGCAGCGCCTCTTACAGGGCGCTGCGTTTTTTTGCAGGATCGCCTTCGGCGATGAAAATTGTCTTGGAGCGGGATTAGGCTGATTATACTGATTTGCTTGATTTTTTTTTGATTTTTAAAGGATTTTTGTAAGATCGCCTTTGGCGATGAAAATTGTCCTGGAGCGGGATTACGCTGATTATACTGATTTGCTTGATTTTTACTTTTAAGATTGTTAAAGGATTTTGGGAGATAAAAACGAATAAATAATTCGCCGACGGCAACAAAAGAATCAAAAAAACAAACTCAGGAAAATCAGTATAATCAGCCTAATCCTGAGTCAGACAAAATTCGCCGAAGGCGATCTGCGTTTTTTATTTTGCCCGTTTCCCTGATTGGATTATCTTAGTATTTAGATAGTTGTCTAAATATATTCCTTATGAACAACGTATTCAAAGCGCTCAATGATAAAACCCGCCGGGATATCCTGGAGCTGCTAAAGAAAGAAGATCTGACAGCCGGTCAGATAGCGGAGCATTTTAATTTCTCCAGGCCTACCATATCGCATCACCTGGATCTGCTTAAACAGGCGGAACTGATTACCAGTGTAAAAAAAGGGCAGTTTATATTTTACTCTCTCAATACTACAGTAATGGATGAACTGCTGAAATGGATGCTGCAGTTCACAGCGGAGGCATTACCAGTGATAAAGCCTAAAACTGCCCGTTATGAAAGAAAATAAATGGTTGAAGGAAATCCTGCTGATACTGGCTATGGCGATGCCTTTTTTGGTATACGTCTTACTTCGTGCAGATCTGCCGGCAACAATACCTTCCCATTATAGCATCAGTAGAGAAGGTAAATGGGTGGTAGACAGTTATATGGAACCACTTGGCCTGGTATTGGCGCTTTTTGCAAGTACTGTGTTCACTTACCTGTGTATGAGCATCCCACTAATACCTTTTTTACTGAATGAAAAGAGCCGGAAAGAAGCGGGGCGGATCACACCTTTTTTATACGGCTTCAAAGTAGTGACAGTGGTATTCCTGAGCGGTATACCGGTATATGAAATGCTGGTGGCATCGGGGAAGATACCGGCTGGTAAAGGGGTATTATGGGGATATATTTCAGGGATCATAGTATTGGTGTTATTAAATGTATTCCTGTACCGCCTGTTTTCTTCGCTGTACAAAAGCAGTGAGGAAAAGCCTTTATCACGCAAACCATACGTGATCATCTGGGCAGGCACGCACCTGGTGCTTTCCATCGGGCCTGTTTGCATCATGCTTGCAGGAGGCGGGTTTAACATGGCCAGGCTTACACCGCAGCTGATACTTGTTTTCCTGGCCGTTTGCGGCAATCTTATGTACAATGTGCGGCCCAACTATTTCTTCGGCATCCGTACCCCGTGGACCCTGAAGAACGAAACCGTATGGCGTAAAACCCACCGGGTGGGAGGCGTGGTATTGTTTATGGCAGGCACTTTGGGATTTATGCTTTCCTGGCTGGTAAGCCAGGAGCAGCTGCATTACCTGATGCTGTCGGTGATCCTTGCATCATCGCTTATTACGTGTGGTTATTCCTATTACATCTACAAAAAAATAATTCAGCAAACTCCGGATCTATGAAAAAATATTACCTGTTATCATTCCTGTGTATCCTGTTTTACACCGCTGCCGCGCAGCAAAACGACCAGGTAGCTACACATCTTTTTGAACAGCTGGGCAAGGAAAACTGGGAAGGCGCCAGGGAAAATATGGATGCCAACATGAAAGAAAAAGTAGGCGCGGAAATGCTGAAAGGCATCTGGCAACAGCTGGAGCAATCTTATGGGAAATGGGAAGCGGTCGTCTCCACAAAAGCATTAAAGGAAGGTGCATATGATATAATACTGGCGGATAACAGGTTTGCCAAAGCCATTATTACGTTTCGGGTGATATTCGACAATAACCACAGGATTGCAGGTTTCTTTATTGCGGGCAACAAGCCCAAAGCCACCGCATTATTGCCTTTCGAGGAAAGGGACACCGTGGTTACCGCAGATGGCGGCATCCTGTATGGCGTGCTGGCCAAGCCGGCAGCCAGGCAACCCTGGCCGGTAGTGCTTATCATTGCCGGTTCAGGACCAACTGATCATAACGGCAATAACCCTTTACTGCCGGCGCCCAATGGCAACTCCTACCAGCAGCTGGCGGCTGCACTGGCCGATAATGGCATTGCATCCCTGCGTTACGATAAGCGTGGCATCGGGCAGAGCGCCGGTTTCAAAAAAAGCAGCAGCGCCACTTCCCTGGACGATTATACCGATGATGCTATTGCCTGGATCGATCATTTGCAGAGAAATACCGCACAGTTTAAAAGCGTGTCGGTGATCGGCCATAGTGAAGGCGCTCTGATAGGCCTTATGGCGGCGGGCCGCAGGAATTTCAGCCGCCTGGTTTCTTTATCCGGCCCGGGTGAATGCATGGATAAAGTGTTGCTGGCACAGTTAAAACCTATACTGGCTGATTCGCTGTATGACGCGGCAACAGTTACCCTGAATGAATTACGGCAGGGCAGGGACCCACAGCAGGTGCCTGCAGCGCTCAGCACTATTTTTAATCCCTCGCTGTATACCTTCTGGAAAAGCACTTTTCACTACGATCCCTGTACATTGCTACCCGCTGTAAAGATGCCGTTCCTGGTGATAGGAGGTACCAGCGATACACAAGTGCCACCGGTGCAGGCGGATATACTGCATAACTGCAAACCCGGCTCCCAATTGCTGATGATCACAGGAATGACGCATACATTAAAAGCCGCTGCTGCGCAGGGAGAAACAACCCCGTTGCCGCTGGCAGACAAATTAGTACCGTCGCTGGTGAAGTTTATAAATAATTAACTGTACCGGTCGTTCCTCCAGGGATAAGCAGTATTGGAATAACCTCTTTCTTCCCAGAAGCCTAATCTGTTGGCGGTGAGGAATTCTATACGGTGTATCCATTTCGCGCCTTTCCAGGCGTACAATTCAGGAGTGATCATCCTTACGGGGCCGCCATGTTCTTTGGGCAAAGGCGCGCCTTCAAATGTATGTACCAGCAGTACATCGGGCTTCAGCGCCTCTTCCAGCGATACGTTGGTGGTATAGTCGTCATAACCGTAACAGAGTATATGCGTGGCCGTGTCCTTTGGCTGTACCAGCGCCGCAAGATCCAGCAACCTTACGCCCACCCAGTTCATATTGAGTTTGGACCAGGTGGTTACACAATGAAAATCGGAGGTGTCTGCTGTTTGTGGCAGTGCAAGAAAATCGGCCCAGTTGAGGGTAACCGGGTGCTCCACGGCGCCGTCCAGGATCAATTGCCATTCGTCCTTTTCAATTTCGGGCTGTATTCCAAGATCCAGTACCGGCCATTTATGCGTGATGGTTTGCCCTATTGGCAGCACCGGCATGCCATGCCGGTTGGGATTACCGCTGCCCTGGGGCTTATTGTCCGCCACGGATGGGGTTTGCCGCATCTTCTCCTCAAAGCGGGATTTGAGCTTCATTCTCGCTTCAACAATGCGCTGTAGTTTATCCGCCTCTTCCATAAAATAGTTTTAGGTGTTCCGGCTATAAATATACAGATTTAGGCCATCAGGCAGCGATTCCGGTGATGGACTAGCTACCGGCCTCTCCCTTACCCGAAAAAAAAAGCCGGTGTTTTGTATACTTTGTTCATACAAAGTTGTATTTTGTACCTACAAAGTGAACTAAATAAAGCGCGTTATGGTTGTTATTGAAACAATATTCAGGGAAATCATAGGATTCC
Source organism: Chitinophaga sp. (assembly GCF_036569185.1). Taxonomy (GTDB): domain Bacteria; phylum Bacteroidota; class Bacteroidia; order Chitinophagales; family Chitinophagaceae; genus Chitinophaga. The sequence continues at coordinate 14,758 of NZ_DATCRD010000099.1, read as the reverse complement.
TTGGCATCACACAACTGATAGAAATATGTAAAACGGGGAATTATAAGGTACTGCTTACCCTGAACGGGATCTTCTCCGTGATCTCGCCACTGATACCATTTCTCCTGTTACTGGAAATAGGACGGGCCGTTTTTTACAAGCGGTTTAAGATCGAAGACTATAAAATGCCTTTCTTCATCTTTGTGGCTAACCGGTTTATCTCCCGGTTTATTTCTATCGCTGCGGTAGCTTTCTGTATAGGGTTACTGGAGAAGTATGCATTATTCAATACATCCCTTAAATGGTACTGGTTTATTTACGGGTATGTGATCTGGGAATTCTCTCACTTTATTTATCACTATTACGGGCATAAAGTACGTTTGTTCTGGTGCCTGCATTCTACCCATCATGCGCCGCAAACCATGAACCTTTCGGTCACCTACGCGCATTTTTTCCTGGAAGCGCCGTATGCTGATGTGATCCGTACCAGTATCTGTATCCTGATGGGCGTGAATCCCCCGCTGCTTTTCATCATCATGTTCATCGACGGTACCTGGGGAGCGTTTATTCATGTAGGTGAGAACCTTATCAAAGACGGGCGGCTTGGCTTCCTGAACAGGATCATTCTCACGCCATCGCATCACCGGGTGCATCATGCAAAAAATCCCCTGTACATGGATACCAATTTCTGCAACCTGCTTAATATCTGGGATAAGGTGTTTGGCACCTTCCAGCATGAAAAGCATGATATGCAGATCGAGTATGGCATTTCCCGGGAAATGAACCCCAACAATTTCCTGGATGTTTACTTCGGTGAATTATACGGTTTATGGAAAGATGTACGGAAGGCGCCGGGTATAAAAAACAAGCTGTTATATATTGTAATGCCGCCGGGGTGGAGTCATACCGGCGATCATAAAACGGCGAAGGTAGTAAAGCAGGCTTTCCTGGAGCAGGCGCAGCGTACGCCGGTGCGGCAGTCCTTAGCCGCTGATCAGGCCATCTGATCAAATAAATAGTACAAGGGGGATTCTTCAAGTACCACGCGGGAATTCCCCTGTGCGTCTTTCTTCCATTTCACCAGTCGTATAGCGCCGTCGGCGATTTCCAGCCCGGTAATGTCCCCGTCGCTGAAGCAGCAGCAGCCGGTGTTGAAATAGGAGGGATGTACCATTGTTTTCACCAGTTGTTTACCGGCATATTCTGCCTGTCGCGCTGCTAATGCTTTTTGTAAGATGTTTACCTGTTCAGCATCTCCCTGGGCGCGGGCTTTGTCCAGTTGCTTCGTAAGCTTGTCGATATGATCCAGTGAAGCAAACACGGGTTTGTGGGTATGCCCTGAAATCAGGAATGTTTTTTTATACTGGATGCTCCATTCGTACATCATAATATTGTGACGGTCGGCCAGGTCGAAGGAGTCGGAGAGCGTATCCATGCGGATATCAAAGAACCGCTGCAGGGGCGTCCATATGGCGGCTACAAACCATTTGCTGAAAGCGTTGCCATCACTGCGAAGGTCGCCCTGGTGGCCATGAGTGAGGTAAATGCGGTAGTCCTGGTCCTGGTACCGGGTTTGAAGGATGAGGCCCTCATATACTTTCAGTTTTTTTCCGAAAATGTCTTTCAGGAATTGTTGTCGCGGTACTGCGTAATGCCATTCCAGGTCGTGGTTGCCGAACACGCGGAAGTAGCGTTGCTGCTGCAGGAAACGGGCTTCTTCCAGCAGGGTGTTGCGGTATTCGCGGATCACAGTAGCCGGTGGGCATTCCCACAGTTCTTCACAATCGCCCAGGTTAATAAACGTATAGCCTTTATCGTAGTAATAACGAAGCGCCGCTACATAGTTGTCTTCAGCGGCCATGAAATCATCCGCCCCGTCTTTACCGCCTTTATGCTGGTCTGAGAAAATAATGAAACGGCTATGTTCGTAATCGAAGGGCAGTATCAGTCCTTTTTGCCGGTTGCCTTTCAGGATTTCCTCCTGGAGCTGCGATAGGGAAGCGAATACCTGTAATTTGTCAGGCTGTGAAGAAAACCTGTTGGAAAGCCAGATAATAGGGCGCTGGAAGAGTTTTTTCAGTGGGTGTGGCACGCTGTAATTTTTTAGGAAGGTGGCTCAGCACCAACCACGCACAAAAATGAGCGATTACCGGTAACCGCTCAGATTTTTTTATTTCAATAAAGCCAGACCATTTACAGTTTAGCTTTTTACTTCTTTTTTTACATTAACAGCACTTGGACCTTTCTGTCCTTTCTCCACCTCAAACGTTACCTTATCTCTTTCTTTGATTGGCTCCGTCAGCTGGTTAATGTGCACAAACACGCTATCCTGCGTTTGCTGATCGATAATGAAACCATAACCTTTGGATTCATTGAAGAACTTTACCACACCCCTGCGGATCAGCTCTGCCGGCTCTTCGGGCAATTGCCTGCCTGGCCCCAGCTGTATGTCTTCCGCATTGATCTCTTTTTTCTTACTCGGATCGGGAGGAGTAGAGGAGATGTTACCATCTTCATCTATGTAAGCCATCATATCTTCCAGGCTCTTGCCTTTTGCATTTTCTTTCTTTCGTTCTTCCTTTCTTTCCTGTTTATCCTGCCGCTGTTTTGCTTTTTTCTTTTCTTTTTCTTTTTTACCAACTGTTTCCTGGGATCTAGCCATATTTCTGTATTAATTTGATACGAAACAAAGATCGGCTTTTTTTATGTAAAAGGCCCGGAATATAAAGCAGCACAGCCTTTATGCACGGGCATTTTCGCCGGGGACTCCCCATAGCGGCTATTCTACATTTTTATGCACACCGGGAAATTAACCTTATACGTGTATAGATGACCGTGCATTTTTTTGTGATCAGAGGTAATTATGAAATCGCGGGATTTCCATAGATTAGCAAATACCTTTTTAACCACAACAAAAATAAACCGCCCCGTGTGGCAGCATCTAAAATTCAAAACGCTTATGATGAAGAAATCCGCCCTGTTTTTTCTTGCTGCTATGGCAGGAAAACAGGCTATGGCACAGGTTGATGCCGGCCTGTTCCGCTATCCCGACGTATCCCGGTCGCAGATCGCATTTTCCTATGCCAACGATATCTGGATTGTCCCAAAAACCGGTGGCACCGCCATAAAACTGGTTTCTCCACCGGGAGTGGAGTCCTTTCCCAAATTCTCGCCGGATGGCAGTAAACTGGCCTTCAGCGCCAATTACGACGGCAATACAGACGTGTATGTGTTACCGGTAGCCGGTGGCGTGCCGCTGCGGCTTACGGAATACGGTGGCACCGATCGTGTGGTGGACTGGACGCCCGACGGCAAACAGGTACTTTTTGCTTCGGGGAGGGAAAGCACCAAAGAACGTTTCAACCAGTTCTATACTATTCCCGAAACCGGTGGCGCTGCTACTAAACTGCCACTGGCCTATGCTGAATTCGGATCATGGTCGCCCGACGCTTCCAAAATGGCCCTGGTGACACGCTCACAGAGCTTCCGTAACTGGAAAAGATACCGTGGCGGTATGAAAGCAGAGATCCATGTGTTTGATTTTGCGAAACAACTGTCGGAGAACATCTCCGCTAAAAGCGAAGCCGGCGATGAATTCCCTATGTGGTACAATAACTTCATTTACTTCCTGTCCGACCGCGGCGCTGAAAAAAGGATGAACCTCTGGCGCTATGATGTAAATACCAAAGCATACGAACAGATCACCAGCTACAAAGATTACGACGTTCACTTCCCTTCCATGGGCCCGGACGAGATTGTATACGAAGCCAATGGTAAATTGTTCCTGTTATCGCTGGGCACACAGCAATCCACTGAAGTGAAGATTAATATCACCACCGACCTGGCCGCGCTCAAACCACGCACCCAGCGCACCGTGAAGTACATACAATCCACCGCCGTAAGCCCCGATGGCCAGCGCGCGCTCATCAGCGCCCGCGGCGATGTATTCTCCGTACCTGCTGTAAAAGGTTATGTGAAAGACCTTACGCGCACCAGTGGCATCGCAGAGCGTTATCCTGTATGGTCGCCGGATGGTAAAACCATTGCCTGGTGGAGCGATAAATCAGGGGAATATGAGCTTTGGCTGGCTACCGCAGGTAAGGAAGACCAGGCAAAACAACTCACTCATTACGGCCCCGGGTTCCGCTACCGTCCGCACTGGTCGCCCAACAGCAAACAAATAGCGTTCATCGACCAGGAGCTGAAAATATGGGTGCTGGATATCGCCACCGGTAAAACCACCGCGGTAGACAAAGCCCTGCATTACTCACCCGATGTACTGGAAGGCTTCCGTTTCAGCTGGACGCCCGACAGCAGGTGGCTTACCTATAGCCGGGATATGGAAAACGGCCATGAAGCCGTATTCCTTTTCGATACGAAGAATAACCAGCGTCACCAGGTAACCAGCGGATTTTATGATGTAAGCCGCCCGGTATTTGATGAAGCGGGAAAGTACCTGTATGTGCTTACCAACCAATCGTTCAAACCCAGCTACAGCAGTATCGACAATACCTTTATTTATGCAAACAGCACCGTGATAGGAGTGATAGGCCTCCAAAAGGAAACACCCTCCCTGTTGGCTACCCGCAACGATGCGGTGAATGTAAAGGAAGACAAGAAGGAGCCGGAACAACCTGCCGCTAAAAAAGGAAAAGGTAAGAAGGAAAAACCTGCGGAAGAGAAAAGAGAAACTACTGCCAGCATCGACCTGGACAACATGGAAGCCAGGATGGTATTGCTCCCGGTGCCAGGCGGCAATTACTCCCGCCTCGGCGCAGTGAAAGGCAAGATCCTGTTCGTGAGCAGCACACCGCCGGCGGATGAGGAAAGCAGTGGGGAAGCCACGCTGCAGTATTATGATATTGCTACCCGGCAGGTAAAAACCATTATCAAAGAGCCCGGCCAGTACGAACTTTCCGCCGATGGTAATAAGATCCTGGTGAACAACGGTCCCTACGGCATTATTGATGTAGCCGAAAACCAGAAGATCGACACCGCTATGCGCGTGGAGGAAATGGAAATGACGGTAAACCCCGCGGAAGAATGGAAACAGCTGTTTATGGACACCTGGCGCATGGAACGCGATTTCTTCTATGATCCGCATATGCATGGTGTAAACTGGAATAATGTAAAAGATAAATACCTGCATCTGCTGGAAGGCGCCCGCACCCGAGAGGAAGTGAGCTTTGTGATCAATGAGCTGTTGGGCGAAATGAATGCCTCGCATACTTATAACTTCGGCGGAGATGTAGAAGACGATAAACATGAAAACGTAGGGTATCTTGGGGTCGACTGGCAGGCGGACGGTAAATACTATAAGATCAAACGCATTATCCGCGGCGCGCCCTGGAATGCGGAAGCCCGCAACCCGCTGGACGAGCCTGGCGTTAACATCCATGAAGGGGATTATATCCTGGCGGTAAATGGCGAACCGCTTACCACCACGCAGGAACCTTATGCAGTATTCCAGTCGCTCGCCGGGAAAGTAGTAGAGCTTACCTGGAACAACCGTCCTTCCACAGAAGGGGCTAAAACCGCCATTGTAAAAACGATCGGCAGCGAATACCGCCTTCGCCACCTGGCCTGGATAGAGAGTAACCGCAAGCGTGTGGCCGATGCCACCAATAACCAGGTGGGATACATTTTTGTGCCAAGTACGGGTATCGACGGGCAGGATGAACTGATCCGCCAGTTCAACGGGCAGTGGGACAAAGCCGCTCTTGTTATTGATGAACGCTTCAATAACGGCGGCCAGATCCCTGATCGCTTTATTGAAATGCTGAACCGCAAGCCCCTGGCTTACTGGGCCACGCGTAACGGCACGCCTGCCCAATGGCCTTCCTATGCCAATTTCGGCCCGAAGGTGATGCTCATCAACGGCTGGAGCGGCTCCGGCGGCGATGCGTTCCCGGATTATTTCCGCAAAGCAGGACTGGGCCCCATCATAGGAACCCGTACCTGGGGCGGTCTTATTGGCATCAGCAATACGCCCGCACTGATCGATGGGGGCGTGATCACTGTACCATCGTTCCGTATGTTCAACAACGATGGCACCTGGTTCCGTGAAGGCCACGGCGTTGATCCGGATATTGCCATAGATGAAAATCTGGGCGATATGGCCAAAGGCATAGATCCGCAGCTGGAACGGGCGATCACCGAAATAAAGAACCTGTTGCAGACAAAGCCGTATAAGGCGCCTGCACAGCCTCCATATGAAGTGAGATAATATTTTTTACCGGTCACTGTATGCACAAACAGTGACCGGTTCTTTTAAAAATGCGACTGTTATTTACGCGGCTGGAAATTCCACCGCAGCCCGCCGCTGAAGAAATAATTGGTAGCCAGCCTATGCAACGGTTTATCGGAAAACATCTCTGATAAACTTTTCTCCCGGAAGGCAACGCCACTGTAAAGGATACTGCCTCCCGATGCTACAAAGTCAATATGCCTGCTCAGATGCCAGGTATTTTCAAGCCCTACGCTCAGTTCTGAGTAACCCATCAGCCGCTTTTTATCCGGCGCATTTTCCACATCGTAAGAGGAGCCACGCATACGGAAGGCCAATGCCAGGTCGGTTTGTTTATTCATCCGGTGGGATACGCTGATCTTTTCAGGGAAGTTTATGTCTATCCTGAATTTACTTTCGGTTTGCCATTTAACAAGGAGCGCTGGCAATAGCATAGGCGTACCAAAAGTATTGGTGAACATAGCGCCTATACCGTAGGAAAAATGGCGGTTATGCTGCTTTACAAACAATACGCCCCCGTTAATGAAAACGTCTTTGCTATTGATCTTTTCCATATCGGTGAAAAGCCCCACAGATAGCACGCTTACCATGCCCCAACGGTTGCCGATGCTCCGGAAATGTTGCAGCGCCAGTTGTGTGCCCAGCAGTTCTTCCGGGAAAATGCGGTTATCATAGTCTTTGTGCTGCATTTTGGTGTAACTGCCCGAAACCTCCAGCGTCCAGTTGCGGACTTTCCCCGTAGCGGTATCCACATGGCTGCCCAGCGAAAATATGGCGCCGAAATTATAGCGTTGCTGCGAGGTGGTGGACCTGGTTTTTACGCTGTCTTCCGGCCGGATATAACGGGAAGGAGGCAGGTAATCCACGCTGATCCCTATGCCGGGGCCATCGAGGGAAGTGGCGCCCAGCTGGGCCCATAGCCTTTGCACAGGTGTGAGCGCGAAAAAGATAATTAACAAAGCGACGTATCTTATTTTTAGTTGCATGGGTTGCCGGTGTATATGTTGCTGGTTCATAAAAATGCTGATTTTTTAATCTTTAGAGGAAGACACCATGTACACTGATTACCCCTACGCATTCCGTATTATTTTTTTGGGGAGATAAATAACACAATCGGCCTGTGCTGAAAAATACGGACGTCATTACAATGTCATAATTGGCAGGAGCGATTATTATATAATTGCCAGGGTAACTAAATTCAGGTATTACCACGTAGACGAGCATACGAAAAAACAGAGAGCCCTTGTTTCTTTTTTAACCAAATATAACAGTGCAATGAAACCAAAATTATCGCTTGCATTCGCATTCGGATGCTTACTCCTGTCGTCCTGTTCCAGGAATTATTCTCTATCTGCTGTAACCCCGAAAGACAGCCTGTTGCCTGCCACCGTTAAAGGTTCCGGCATTACGGATATTGCCGTAGCACTGGGGAGCAATGCCTGGCTTACACAAAGCAGCGCCGGCGCTGCAGAAGTAGTGGTGGACTATGGCCTGGCCAACTGGACCAGCAGCAACTCCGTTTTCAGCGCTTATTTCCGTACCAGTGCAACGGGCACACTGCACCTGGCCCTGCGGGGAAAGGTGCCGGCCGGCAACAGCCAGCTGAAGATCACCGCGGCGGGTCAGTCAAAAACCATTACTGCATCCGGTAACAGTTATCACACCATTGATGTAGGTGATTTCAACCTAACGGATACCGGCTATGTGAAAGTAGACTTCCAGGGCGTATCCAAAACCGGAGGCTACTATGCGGACCTGTCGGACCTGTACATCAGTGGCGCCGCTACCAGTGGCCGGCTCAATTACATTCAGACGGATGTATACTGGGGCAGGAGAGGCCCTTCTGTACACCTGGGATACACGCCGCCGGCAGGTAAAAATGTGGAGTGGTTCTATAATGAAGTAACGGTGCCTGCCGGCCAGGACCCGGTAGGATCTTATTTTATGTCTAACGGCTTCAGCCAGGGATATTTCGGCATACAGGTAAACAGTACCACCGAAAGAAGGGTGTTGTTTTCTGTTTGGAGTCCTGCCAATACAGATGATCCCAACAGCATCCCGGATTCATTGAAGATAGAGCTGCTGCGTAAAGGACCTGGCGTACAAACGGGCTCCTTTGGCAATGAGGGAGCAGGTGGACAAAGCTACCTCGTATATAACTGGCAGGCTGGCACTACCTATCGTTTTTTAACGCATGCTGTGCCGGTGGCGAACAACAAAACAGAATTCACTTCCTGGTTCTATGCTCCTGAAACCGGCTCCTGGCAACTGATAGCCAGCTTCCGTCGCCCGCAAACCAATACCTGGTTAACCGGGTTATATTCTTTCCTGGAAAATTTCTCTACTGAAACTGGTTATATAGGAAGGAAAGCACAGTACGGTAATCAATGGGTAAGAGATACCAATGGTACCTGGTACGAACTGACAAACGCGCAATTCACCGGAGATGCTACCGCTGCATCACAGTCGCGTATGGACTTTGCCGGCGGTGTGGAATCCACCAGGTTTTACCTGCGCAATTGCGGCTTCTTTTCCAACTTCGTGAAGATCAATACGCCGCTTACCCGTACTGCATCGGGCGCCGCGCCGGTGATCAATTTCAATACGCTGCCTTAAAAGTTGCGGATTTTGTCTTGGAACACTGATTTAGATGATTACGCTGATTACACTGATACTTTTTTTAATTTTTGATAATGGGCAGTAAATAGCTATTGTCAAAATTTTTAAAATAACATCAGTGTAATCAGCGTAATCATCTAAATCAGTGTTCCAAGACAAAATCCGCTCAATGCGTCGCGGTGTTGATCTTATCTACTTTATCTTTTATTTCCTGTTTGAACCGGATGCCCAGTGCTTTTTTCCAGTAGATTTTGGCCTGGGAGGTATCTTTTTTTTCCAGGTAATAGTCGCCCATGCTATCATAGGTATTAAAGCTTTCGGGGTAATAGCGGATGTTCAGCTGGAAGAACATTTTAGCCTTATCGAAATTTTTCTGTTGCAGGTTGTAATACCCGAATTCATTCAATGTAGCTTCGTAGGGGCGTACCCGGTAGCCCATGTCTTCCGACAGGGTTTGAAAGTGTGCGGTGATAAGCGCCTCCAGAGAATCTGCAGGGCAGGTATTATCTGTATAGAGATAAGTAGGGAAGCGGTGATGCGGGAAAAGGAATCTCAGGCCATCATATTCTCCCACAAATGGGATGGAGTTATGATCATCATCTTCATAATATTTATAACTCCATCTCAGCTGGTTGCCGGGAAATTTTCTCAGCAGGTCGGTGAAAGTAAGAATAGCGCCGGTATGTACAGATCCCATTGAGTTGTCTTTCCGCAATTGTATGGTATCCAGTCCGGGCTTCATGGTATGGGCCACAGCCAGGTAGAGATTTTTGTTTTTGAAAGATGACTGTAGCTGCGCGGCAGCCTGGGACAATACCTGTTTATTGTTCCACGAGAGACTTGGATCAATGGCAATGTAACCGCTGAACAGGCCGGGGTGATGCAGCAGGGTGTTCACTACCATCAGCCCGCCGAGGGAATGTCCTATCAGCAGGCGATAGGGAGCAGTGGCATATTTTTTATCGATGTAGGGAATGAGCTCTTTACCAAGAAAACCGGTGAAGGCTTCCCCACCGCCGGAACCGGGATAGAGGGAGTCACGCGTGGGCGTAAGGTCGCGCATCCGGTTGCCGCGGGTATTGGGAATACCCACAATGATCATCCGCGGCAACGCTGTGTTACCATTGATAGTGCTTAACTGCAGGATCATGGATTGCAGGGATGCAAAGTGAAAATCTCCATCCAACACATACACCACCGGGTAAGCAGGTTTGGTAAAGTAGGTGGTATCGGCTGGCGGTGTATACACCCATAGTGGCCTGTTTTCCCCGAGGATATTGGAATATACGCTGTCGGTTTGTCCAAAGGGCGCCAGGCTTGGTTGCATCTGGGCCATTAAACCTATATAGGCAAATAGCAGGAGAAAGGCAGCGAATAGTTTTTTCATACAGGGTTGTAATTTCCGGCAAATTAGCATTATCCCCGCATATATTCCGGGCGTTGTGATGCGGGGGAGGATTCATGTGACGGAAAGGTTGTTTGGCGGGACAAAATCCCCACTACACTTTTTTGAACACCACTATTCCGTTATGTCCGCCGAAGCCGAAAGTATTGCTCATGGCTACATTCACGGTTTTTTCCAGGGCGGCGCCCAGTACTATCTGCAACGAAGAGGGAATGGCCGGATCCAGTTCCTGCGTATTGATGGTAGGAGGGATAATGCCTTTCTGAATGCTCATCACACTGGCGATGGCTTCTATAGCCCCGGCTGCGCCAAGGAGGTGGCCTGTCATGGACTTCGTGGCGCTGATATGCAGGTGTGATGGTGCGGCGCCAAACAGCTTTCCGATGGCAGCTATTTCACTCAGGTCGCCCACAGGAGTGGAGGTAGCGTGCGCATTCAGGTAGTCTACTGCTTCTTTGTTCAGGCCCGCGTCTTCCAGTGCCAGCTGCATCGCCCGCAGGGCGCCCAGTCCCTCCGGATGAGTAGCCGTCATATGATACGCATCGGCAGTCATGGCAGCACCGGCTACTTCTGCATAAATATAAGCGCCCCTGGCTTTGGCGTGCTCATACTCTTCCAGGATCAGTGCGCCGGCGCCTTCTCCCATCACGAAACCATCACGGTGCACATCAAAAGGACGGGATGCTGCGGTGGGATCATCATTGCGCACCGACATGGCTTTCATGGCGCAGAAACCGCCTACGGAGGCCGGGGTTATGGGCGCTTCAGAGCCGCCGGTAACCACTACTTTGGCCTTACCCAAACGGATATACGTTAATGCATCCATGATAGCGGTGTTAGAAGTAGCGCAGGCCGATACGGTGGTATAATTGATACCCATCAGGCCATATTTGATGGAGATCATCCCCGATGCCATATTGGTGATGAGCTTGGGAACAAAATAAGGGCTGAAACGGGGATTAAAATCGCCGGAAACGTATTCGGTAACCTGTTCCTCAAACGTCTGCATGCCGCCCTGGCCCGAGCCCCAGATCACGCCGGTATCAAAAGGATCCATTTTGCTGAAGTCGAGCCCTGCATCCTTTACCGCCTGGTCGGCCGCTACCAGTGCATATTGGGTAAACGGATCTGTTTTACGGATCTCTCCCTTGTCCAGCGATGTGGAAGGATCAAAGCCTTTCAGTTCATGTGCAAACTGTGTGCGGAACCGGCTGGCATCAAAGTGGCTGATGGTAGCAGCCCCGCTTTTACCATTAACAAGACCATTCCAGAAATCGGTAACATTGTTACCAATGGGAGATACCGTACCCATTCCTGTTATAACAACTCTTTTCATAGCTGGTTATTTATGACACAGGTCGTCCATCAGTTGTTCCGCAATAAGGCGGAAAGCGGATGGACCCATCACCCTCGATAAAAGAAGGGAAGCCTGCAAATTGGATATAATGATCAGCGCCCGCGCATTGGCGGCGCCTTTAAAATGAATAAGTTTCTTTTTCCTGCCCTGCTCCAGGCATTGGGTAAGCCAGTTCACAATACCTGCGGCCATTTCCTGTACTTTGGCCTGCATGGCAGGTTCCAGCGTATCAAAGTCGGGCGCAAGAGATCCCATTAAACAGATATTGCCTTCCCTGCTGTGGCGGCGGAACACATCCGTGAGCTTTTTCAGCTGTTCATTTTCCGGCAGGTTTTTCCACCGATTGGTTTGCGTATGAAACTTTATCATCTCCTGGTCCACTACTTCCACGCCGAGATCGGCCTTTGCCGGGAAATGATAATGTATGGCTGCATTTTTTATTTCCAGCGGAGCTGAAATATCCTTATAACTAAAAGCGTTGAATCCTTTGGTCCTCACCAGTTGGTCGGCCAACGCCACTATTTTATCTTTTGTTTCAGACATAAACTGCCGTTTGCGGCACAAATATACTTACTTAGTAGTAAGTAAACAAATAAGTGGTTCTTTGTATTGCGGTATATGAAAGGGCTGACACCTGTTTTTTAACAGGTACCAGCCCTTTGCTGTGCAGCTATTTAAGGTATGTTATTCTGCTTTCAGGCTGTTTACAGGATTCATCAATGCTGCTTTAATGCTCTGGAAGCTGATGGTAAGCAGTGCGATCAGCATGGCGGCCACACCTGCCAGCAGGAACACCCAGTAATGGATGGATACGCGGTAGGGAAATTTCTGTAACCACTGATCCATAGTATACCAGGCCACAGGAAACGCAATAAGGGATGCAATACCCACCAGTTTGAGGAAGTCGGCGGAAAGCAGCCGGGTAATGCCGGATACGCTGGCGCCCAGCACCTTGCGGATCCCTATTTCTTTGGTTCTTCTTTCTGCGGTGTAAGCAGCCAGTCCGAATAATCCCAGGCAACTGATCATTATAGCCAGCGTAGCGAATAAGCGCGATAGCTGCTGCATGAGCGTTTCGTTGGTGAACATAGCGTTAAACTGGTCGTCTACAAACTGGTAGGTAAAAGGATAGGCAGGATTCATCTGCTGCATCACGCGGCTAATTTCATGAAGCGCGGTTTCCTTATCAGCATCATCATTCATACGCACATACATGAGGCTGGCGTTGTTGGAACGGCAATAAAAGACCACGGGATCGGGTGTGCCATACATATTGCCATATACATAATTTTTTACCACGCCGGCTACGCGGGAGTGAAGAGAGGAATCTTCGGTGATAGGGGTAATAATAGTTTTACCTACAGCGCTTCCCTTGCCCATCAGCTGTTCCAGCGATTCTGTTACCAGTACATCCATGCCATTGGCAGCGGCCACGGGTTTAAAATCATTACCGGCCACAATCTTCATACCGGTAGTTCGAATGAATTCAGGGCTTATCTCCCGCTGTGAAATAAGGATATTCTCAGTAGCAGGTTTCCCCTCCCAGCTAATATCAGACGTATTGTTGCCACCATACAAAGTAAACATATCCGCCAATGCAACATTTTGTACTACACCGGTGGTCAGCAGCGCTGCTTTGATAGCATCAAAATTCTGCTTCATGGTACCTTGTACCTGCATGGAAATGAGATTATCTTTATTAAGGCCCAGATTTCGCTTTTTCACATGCTGGATCTGCTGGTAAATGATCGCCGTGCAAATGATTAGTATAATAGAAATGCTGAACTGCGCAATCACCAGCCCTTTGCGGATAAAGGCCGCACTGCCGGTCTTCGCTTTAATACCTTTCAATACAAAAACAGGGTTAAAAGAAGATAAGTACAGTGATGGGTAACTGCCTGCCAGCACGCCGCATACCACCGTGATCCCCAGCAGCCAGATAAGATGCATCGGCTGATCCAGCCCTATGCTGAGATGTTTATCTACCAATGCATTAAATCCCGGTAACACAAGGAACAACAGCAATACGGCTAATGCCGCTGCCAACACGGACATAAACAACGCTTCACTGATAAACTGGATGATCAGTTTATTTTTTCCCGCACCCATTACTTTGCGGACACCCACTTCTTTCGCACGCTTTTCACTGCGGGCGGTGGCCAGGTTCATGAAATTGATACAGGCAATGAACAATATGATCCAGGCGATGAGGGAAAACAGGCGGACATACTCTATGCGGCCGCCGCTTTGTTTCCCGTTGGTGAACTGGTCGTGCAGCCGCCAATCGTTCATATTGAACAGGAAAGCGTGGTTAATGGCGCCGGGACTATGCGCTTCAATGAAGTGCTGCAGTTTACTGTTGATACCGGCTACATTTATATGAGGCGCCAGTTCTACATAAGTGTCAACCGAATTGGCGCCCCAGTTTTTCAGGTACGCATTCTGGTTGAAATAGATCTCAAAAGGAGCGACCCACTCAAATTTTATACTGGAGTTTTCCGGGATATCTTTTATTACTCCTGATATCACATATGGTTGCGCATTATCAATCGTAATGGTTTTGCCTATGAGATTCCTGGTATCGCCAAAAAATTTCCTGGCTGTTTTTTCCGTGATAACAATCGAATATAATTGTGGGAAAGGATTAGCGGCATTGCCTTCTATAAATGGAAACGTGAAAATGTTAAACAGGCTGGCATCCACATACATGCCGGAGGCATACATTTTTTTGTCGCCAAACGTGAACAATACATTGTTCCCGCCTTCTGAGGCGCGGCAGGTTCGCATAATCCCTGGAATCTCCGTTTTCATGGCCTCCGCCATTGGCGCAGGTGTGGAGGTAAAGGTGCGGATATCGCCACCGTAATTCCAGTTCTCCCATACCTGATAAATGCGGTCCTTTTTTATATGGGAATTGTCGTAGGTCACCTCATCTTCTACCCACAAAAAAATTACACCCGCACAGGCCAACCCGATAGCCAGCCCGAAAATATTCAGGAAATTGTAGGTTTTGTTTTTCCAGAGATGTCTGAAGGTGATCTTTATGTAGTTCTTTAGCATCATAAGAGTTACACAATTATGAGTAGTGCAATTTATCCGGACTAAGATAATGCCACGGCCTTACAGGTTGATAATGAATTGTTTGTATGAA
>NZ_DATCRD010000098.1:0-4441 GCF_036569185.1 Chitinophaga sp. | reverse complement strand
TGTTTCCTGGCCGATCATGGGCACATTGGGGATGCGTTGTCGCTACTGCAGTTTATGGAACAGCAGCTTAACTTTAATTATCCCCGGCTTGCTCCGCATGACCTGAACCGCATAGCCTGGCGCCTGTATCTGTTGAATACCCGCCTGGACCTGGCTTTGAAATTTTCGCGGCGCGCAGTAGAAAAAGTCCCGTATGACAGGGATTATACACATACATTGGTAGCCCTGATGGCGCGTTTAAGGGAGTGGGAAGCGATCCCCCCGTATGTTGAACGATGGCTGGAACTTTCTGATGACGATATTGTAAAATCGGCCTGGAACGATTACAGCCTGGTATTCCAGGAAGCCATTATGCAGGATCAGCAGGTTACGCTGGGTACATTGCTTACCGGGCAGGATTCGGCCTGCTGGCGTGCGATACGATGCGCACTATACAAGACTTCAGAGTTTGGGGAGATGGTAGAAATTCCTGAAGATATTTATCCCATGGCGGAACAACTTTATAAACAGTTTATTTTCCGGGATATGCCGCGGGTGTTTCCAGTCTAATTAAATTAAGTTATATTTTTTTGATAGTGCCGCACATTCAATCTATGTATAATTTCTAAGGACGCTGTTTGAACATTGTTCGGATAACAAAGTGGGAATACCAGGAATTGATTTTTTTCAGATTTTGAGTCTGTCAGCTTTGATAAGCAAGATGTTGTATACATGGAGAGCCGGACAGCAGCCAATTTCAATGGTTCGGTAAAGGTCACTTTACCGGACCTTTTTTTAAGACAGGAACAGATCCCGCTGCAATTTGCCTCCCGGCACTACGGCATACTTATCAAAATTAGTAATGCCTGCTGCTTTCAACACGTCTTCATCAATCAATGTATGACCTGAATACGAAGCCGGTTGCTGCAGGATATATTCCACTGCATCGGCAATGATATCGGGAGTACGGCTTTTATTGATGAGGGAATCTCCACCCAGCAGGTTCTTCACCGCTGCAGTGGCAATAGTGGTAGCCGGCCACAGGGCATTGGAGGCAATTTTATATTTTTCCAGCTCATTGGCCCAGCCCATTGCCAGCATACTCATATTGTATTTGCTGATAGTGTAAGCAACGTGTGGGCCAAACCATCTTGGATCCATGTTTACCGGTGGTGACAGCGTAAGGATATGTGGATTATTTCCTTTTTTCAGGTAAGGAAGGCAATGTTGTGTTACCAGGAAGGTGCCGCGTACGTTGATATCATACATCAGATCGAACCGTTTGGCAGGGGTTTCTTCCGTGTTTGTAAGCTGTATGGCCGATGCGTTGTTAATCAGCACATCTATACTGCCAAATTTCTCCGCTCCCTGTTGTACGGCGGCGGCTATCTGTGCTTCTTCCCGGATATCTACCTGTACAGCGAGCGCTTTACCTCCGGCAGCCTCTACTTCTGCGGCGGCAGAATAGATGGTACCTCCCAGTCTTGGATCTTCTTCCACGCTCTTGGCGGCAATGATAATATTAGCTCCCCGGCTGGCGAGGCGTAGCGCGATGGCTTTGCCTATGCCACGGCTTGCGCCGGTAATAAAGATGGTACGTTGCTGAAATGACATAACCCTTGCTTTTAGCGGTGAGAAAGAAAGAGGAATTTAAGGAATCTTTCTCTGACCACAAAAAGCAAGGGTTATTTTGAGGGATAAGTAAAAATTGCCGGACCAGGATTGATCCGGCATATTAACAACCTAAAAAATCAAAAATGGGGAAATATTCAATCTCTTCATTGACTATTGCGAATGATAGCAATGGAACAGTTAAAATAGGATTCAAAAAGGGTAGTGAATTCTTCTACATTGTTCATTGCGATAGAAGTACAAATTTTTTCCAGGGGTTCTGCAGTGGTTACAGCCGTACTATATGCCTGCATCATTTGCCGTTGCAGGTGAAAGCGTTCCGGCGCTATATAAAAGCTATCTAAGAAGGCTTCCCTCAGTTCCTGGATGCCCAGGTCGAGCAGTACCGACATTTTAGCTATTGAGAATTTTTCGTTGGTGGTATTGACGAGGTATTTGATGGATTCTTCCAGTTTTTCGGATACATATAGCGGGAACACCCGCATGGGTTCTTCCTCCAGTTCATCCTGTGCGGCAAAATTGAGATATAGTTCCAGGCAGCACCTGTGCATGAATACTTCTGCCTGTTTACCTACAAATTTACAATTGCAAATGGCGTCAATTAATTCAGTACAAGCCATATTAATATGATAGGGCTCTGCATTAACAGGGGCGCTTCCTTTCCTGGATGTTTTTTTCGCTATAGTGGCGAGCTCGGGATATTCCTTTGCCATTTCAGCCATATCTTCCGGTGTGATATCGATGTGGAAGCTGAACATATTGTCCCATGCTTTCATAGGTGCTCTATGGGAGCTGGGATCCAGTTTGAACAGGGTCATTTCCCTTTTGGCCATCATATAAGGTCCCCGGTCAGTGATTTCGGCTACTACTTCGCCTCCGGCCATAAAATGGAGGGCCAGTAGTTCAATCCTGGTATAGGGTATTAACATGATATCCTGTTCCTTGTTGTATACTTCATGTGTACGGAGGGTGAACCTGCCAAGTTTTATGGTTTGGCTAACGATATCCACGTATTCATCACTTCTGAAAGAGATTTTAGCAGCGGGCATAGCCAGGTGTTGATATTCCTGGGGTAAACTCTCAATGGTAACGAATACCTGGTCATCTTCATCGATCCTTAACGGTATACGGGGTAAATTACTGGGCCTTTTCATAACATTATTTTTTTGTAAAGGTGGTGTAAAAAAGTCTGTTATATTGCCTCCTGACCGGGCCGACTGAAGTGTTTTTATAGGATAGTAACAAACTATTTCAATCTGGCCTAATCAGTTTTGTATCTTTTTCCTTTATAGTACACCGGTTGAATTGCCGGGGTACTATGAATATGTTTTTTTTGTTGGATTTTGAGAAAAATGGGTCACTAATAAGAATACTAGCGACCGGTTGCATGAGTGCGTAAGGGGTGTAAACCATCCACCCTCTTACACCGCGTAGAGATTAATTATTTTGAGGCCAAGTAGGGAGGCCTGATTTCATTTTTTGGAGGGCGTCCGCAAAAGCCTTCTCCTCTGCTTCATTTCTTTTTAGTTGTATAGCTTTTTCCTCCCATTTAATGGCTTCACTAGACTTATCTAGTTTATGGAGTAGATTTGCATAAGTATCATAAGCCTGAGGCTCATTTTGATCCCATGTTGCTAGATCATACTCCATTACTTTTAATGCGAATCTAAGTATATTGGGATCATCAACGTGTTGAAAGACCTTCCAGCTTAGGTTATTTGTTATGTAATCCGGGTGTTTCATTGCTTTCTGAAAATAAAGCATATAATATTTGCCGTATGCTTGCCAATCTTTTAAAACGTCTGCGCAATGCATCATTCTCTTCCCTAGAATAACTTCTTCTCCTAGTACTCCATATTTGTTATTCATTTGCCTTTGTAGGGAATCCCATGCAAAAATTGAGTTACGTGAAAAATAAGAAGCTAAATCTTCATGTTCAATAATCATTTTAACAATATACTCAGCATAAACTTCGCCAACTATAGAGTTAATTTTCTCTGGATATTTGTTGAAGAGTTTAAATCCAATATCATTCGTTGTTCTCGTTATTTTTCCAATGAACATTAAATTTTCTTTTGAGAAAGGATTTAACAATGTGCTTATGTAAGCATTTCCCACTTGAGTTGCTTTTAGTTGATCTTTATGACGAATTGCCATTAGGACTAGTCTTCTTAGGAAACTTGAATCTCTTGAGCCACTTTCATACTCTCCAAGTAGTGCTTGATAACGATTATCATTGTCATTTAAATCTAAGTTTATTGCTATTTTGAAGTTCGTATCAATCTTAAAGCCCTCAGTTTGAGGAACTAAATTCCTGTTTATTTTTCGTAATTCATCTACAGGTACTTTAATTATTTCTCTATCATAAGTAAGTATTCCATTCTCTTCACCTTCAACATCGAATGGCTGTGTGTATATTGAGGCGCTGAGGCCAGCGAGTTCCAGCTTCTTAATGATACTAATCATATTCTCGTATTTACCTTTAAGTTCAGCTGGAGTTACCTGTGTATATCCCCATCCTTCTATATCATCCCATTGATGAGCTGGCACTGGTACACCTATTCCACCGTATTCCCCTATCACTTTGGCCTTCCCCGGTTGGCCAGGGACATTTCTAGGCTCGGGATATGAGTGAATGTCAGTCACATCACTGCTTATCCAAGGCGAATCAGAGGGTGATCGTAGTTGATTATTTACATATAAGAGTTCGCCAGAATGCCCATTCACAATTCTACTGGGATCATATCCTTTTACCCATTCTGTAATTCGTTTTTGGTCATACGATCCCCATTTTTCATTAAAAATAACCCAAGTAACAATGCAAGGATGA
>NZ_DATCRD010000097.1:0-3745 GCF_036569185.1 Chitinophaga sp. | reverse complement strand
GTACGAGGTGGCCGTACACACCAGCGATACAGCCGGGAAGATCAGGGCGCTGGAGCAGCTGCGTGCGTTGTACGACCCCGGTAAATTCTGGTGGTCCGGTAACGGAATGAGTGTTTTATACGATACCTACCTGGAAGCTGGTCAAACCGGCAAAGCAATGGAACTGGCAAAGACTATGGGCGCCGATAATGGATGGGATCTCCGGCAATCGCTGGCAAGGGGCATGGAGCGGGTGAATGCATTGCTGAAAGCCAAAAAATACCCGGAAGCATTGAAACAGCTGGCGCAGTTAAAGGCGCCGCGTAATTCGGCTTTTGGGAGTGAGCTGGTTGTGTTGAAAGCCACTACTATGCATCAGAACGGGCAAACACAAGCGGCTTACCACAACCTGGTAGCAGTGGAGTCTGCGTCGCCCGATGATCTGGTACGATCCTCGCTTACAAAATTAGGCGCCGCCTTAAAGAAGAGCAACGACGAGGTGGAGAAAGACATTTGGCAGGCAAGGGAAAAATTCATTACACAGGCGCCTCCATTCGAATTGGGGCTGTATACTTCCGATAAGAAAGCGGCTTTAGCAGATTATAAGGGTAAAGTAGTGTTGCTAACCTTCTGGTTCCCCGGCTGCGGCCCCTGCCGCGCTGAGTTCCCGCACTTCGAGAACGTGCTGAAAAGATTCCAGGGCAAAAACATTGCGTACCTCGCTGTAAATGTAGATCCCATCCAGGATGATTACGTACTGCCTTTTCTGCAGGGTACCGGATATTCCTTCGTTCCTTTGCGGGGTACTGCCGAATGGGCTGAACAAACCTATAAAGTTATCGGCCAGCCTACAAATTTTCTGATAGATGGACATGGACGCATCGTGTTCTCGAATTTCCAGATAAGTGAGAACAATGAACGAAAGCTCGAATTGATGATCGCCTCTATGCTAACGAGGGGTTAAACCGGGCCGGGCGGGTAAAAGAACAAAGGCTTCGGGATCTCAGGAGACTGTTTGGTCAGGCTCCTGAGGTTCCTGAATGCCGTATTTTTATTTTGTATGTTTTGTGTGTTTGCAGCTGCAAATTGCGGAAGAAGGGCAAGCCGTTTTTTTAAACATGATAAATTAGCCCCCTGCCTTTATCCAGCGATTTGATCGTTATCATATCATCGGAAGTCAACTCAAAGTCAAATACATTGAAATTTTCAATGATCCTTTTCATATTTGCTGATTTCGGAATAACCACGACCTCTTTTTGAATTAACCATCGTAGAACCACCTGGGCAATGCTCTTATTATATTTGCCTGAAAGTGCTTTTAAAAGCTCATTATTAAAAAGATTGTTTTTACCCTGAGCAAAGGGGGCCCATGACTCCAACCGGATGCCCTGAGATTTCAGCGCTTCCTGCATTGCTGTTCTTTGGGAAAATGGGTGTGTTTCCACCTGATTGACTGCTGGTATCACACTATGCTGCCTAAGTAAATCCTGAATCTGATCCATATTGAAATTACTTACACCTATGGCCCTTACTTTACCTTCTTTATACAACTCTTCCATTGCTGTCCAGGAGGAATTTACGTCTCCCTGCGGGATATGGATCAAGTATAGATCAATATAGTCAAGCCCCAGTTTTTTTAGCGATGCTTCAAAGGCATGCTTTGCTTTTTCGTACCCGGGATCCGCCGGCAAAAATTTTGTGGTCACAAAGATCTCTTCCCGTTTGACATTACTTTTTTTAATCGCCCTGCCCACCGATCCCTCATTATTATAAGCTGCAGCTGTGTCGATCAGTCTGTAGCCAGTATTTAAAGCATTTAGCACTGACTGCTCACACGCTGAACCGTCCCGAAGCAAGTAGGTGCCAAAACCAAGCAGCGGCATTTTTATGCCGTTATTTAATGTTATGTTCATCACTTTATACCTATCTGTATTAGATTACCGGGAGTATAATTTGCTTACCTGCCTTGCAGGTGTGCCATGCTTGCGGGATAACGTTCTCCCTGAAGGCGGATGCTGTCCAAAGCCCTGTTGATATTGGCTAAATCATCATTGCTCAAGGTGATGTGTGCACCACCTATATTTTCTTCCAGGCGGGTCATTTTTGTGGTTCCCGGAATCGGTGCGATCCATGGCTTTTGCGCCAGCAGCCATGCCAATGCGATCTGCGCTGGCGTTGCGTTCTGTTCTCCCGCAATCTTTGTTACAAGGTCAACAACGGCCTGATTTGCTTCACGGTTTTCTTTGGTAAAACGAGGAAGGATATTTCTGGCATCGGTCTTGTCAAATTCAGTGTCCGCATTCATCTTACCCGTTAAAAATCCTTTGCCCAGCGGGCTGAACGGAACGAAGCCAATGTTCAATTCTTCAAGCAATGGAATGATCTCTTTTTCAGGTTCGCGCCAGAACATGGAGTACTCGCTTTGCAGGGCTGCCACGGGTTGTACGGCATGCGCCCTGCGTATACTTTGCGCGCCGGCTTCACTCATACCGAAGTGTTTTACTTTGCCTTCGGCAATCAGATCTTTTATGGTTCCGGCAACGTCTTCAACAGGCACATCCGTATCCACGCGGTGTTGATAAAATAAGTCAATATAATCGGTTTGCAGATTCCGGAGCGATTTTTCCGCCACCTGTCTGATGCGTTCCGGCCGGCTATCCAGGCCATCTGTGTGTTTGCCGTTCTTAAAGCCAAACTTAGTAGCAATGATCACTTTATCACGTACATCATGCAACGCTTTTCCCACCAGCTGCTCATTGGCGCCTTGCCCATACACTTCAGCGGTATCAAAGAAAGTAATGCCCGATCCATAGGCTTTTTGAATGAGTGCAATAGCATCGTTTTCATTTGTTGCCGGACCATAACCATGGCTTAATCCCATGCAGCCAAAACCAAGTTCAGACACTGCTAATCCTGAGTTTCCTAATTGTCGTGTTTTCATTTTGTATGTTTTCTGCTGCAAAATTGCATAGGAAGGGCGAGCCGTTTTGTATACAGATTACGGGTTTTCCTACCAATATTACTGATTGGGAGGGCCGGTATCAAAAGGGCTTGCCGGAATTTGTAATTTTGTAATGATAAAAGAATGAAGTATGGAAGAGATTATAAGAATTGACAGCATCGCACAATACAATTCCATACGGGGCGTAACTACCAAACATCCTCTGGTTACGGTGATCGACCTCTCGAAAGCGCAACCGATGCCCGCCAGAACATTCAACCTGGGTTTGTATGCGGTAGGTCTGAAAGAACTGAACTATGGCCAATTGCGCTATGGAAGAAGTCACTATGACTACCAGGAAGGAAGTCTGATATTTGTAGCGCCCGGACAGGTGTTAGGTGTGGAACCCGGCGTTGAGCTCTTTGCCCCGAAGGGCTGGGTATTGCTCTTTCATCCCGACCTGATAAACGGCACTTCGTTGGGCAAACACATGCAGGATTATTCTTTCTTTTCGTATGATGTAAATGAAGCGCTTCACCTGTCGGATAAAGAGAAGAGTATTGTGATCGATTGCTTCTCCAAGATCGGGTATGAACTTGATCAAAATATAGACAAGCACAGCAAAAGACTGATTGCATCCAACATTGAGCTGCTGCTCAATTACTGCATCCGTTTTTACGATCGCCAGTTCATTACGCGCGACCATGCAAATAAAGGGATCCTGGAACGGTTTGAACATTTATTGAAAGGTTATTTCTCATCCGATAAGCCACAGAACCAGGGCTTGCCTTCCGTAGCTTATTGCGCCGAAGCCCTGCATTTATC
>NZ_DATCRD010000096.1:0-15197 GCF_036569185.1 Chitinophaga sp. | reverse complement strand
GCCGCGCAGGTTTACCGCAACGATCACACCTTTGGGATCGATCAGGAAATTCTGCGGAATACTTTTTACAGCATACAGTTGCGCTGCCTCACTTTTAAAACCTTTGAGATCGCTTACCTGCGTCCATATGAGACCGTCTTGTTTGATTGCTGCTGTCCATGCGGTTTTGTAATTATTGTCGTCCAGCGAAACACCCAGTATTTCAAGCCCTTTGGGATGATATTGATTATACGCTTTCACCACGTTGGGATTTTCCCCGCGGCAGGGCCCGCACCAGCTTGCCCAGAAATCCACCAGCACATATTTCCCTTTGAATTGTGAAAGATGGATGGTTTTACCGTTTTGATCGGGAAGTGAAAACGCAGGCGCACTTTTCCCGATAGCAGTTCTGCGCAGCGCTTCAATGTCAGCCGCCAGTTGTTTGCCCATCTTACTGTTCTGCCATTCGGGGGTAAGTGTATGATAGCGCTTTGTCAGATCATCCGGGTCCTGTTTTTCATTTACAAGATCGTACAGGGAAAGCAGGCTGAAATAGGAGCCAGGATTTTCACGGATATAGTCCTCCTTTTTTTGACGTAACTCTTTGGATGCCGCCTCATTTCTCTTTTTCCAGTCTTCTTTAAAAGCGGCGGTCTTTTTGTCGTCCGGTATGGCCATCCATTCCTGCTGCAATGTATTTGCTTTAACCATTACGTCGTTCATTACCGCAAAATAGTGTCGTCCCTCTTCATTGAGAGGCGTGTTTTCTGCTTTAATGTTTTTCATCGAGTCGGCAGACTGCAGCATTATTTTTTCGTTGTAAACGTACAGTCCTGTATAATCTGAATTTGACGGGTTCAGGTTGTTGTATCCGATGCCGGCCCTGTCCAGCATCAGCCAGGCCATGGTAACATCTTCAACGGCGCCGGTAGCGGTGAATGCGCCGTTTTTTATCGCTACAGTATCCACCACTCTCGTGGTTTCGTTGCTCATGTAAACGAGGTAAATGCGTGCCGGGGCGCTCCAGTTACCGATCTGCCCGCGGATTTCGAATTGTTTTTTTTCCTGTGCATTCACCAGTATAGGGAAGCAGCAGCATATGTTCAGCAGTATTTTTTTCATATCAATGCGTTTTGTGTTATCTGGTTTTATTTTGTGGATCACTGGTGGCTTTATCTCTTAATACCTTCCTCAAGTATCTTCAATATTCCTTCGTTTCGTATGATCACCATGCCATGCCGGTCGTCTGTAATGCCTTTTTCGAGTTTGTAAGTGTACTCCGGAACATGCCCGTTCATGCGTGTAGGCAGATAAAGAAAGCTGATATTGTTCTTTCTCCGGAGCTCTTCGCCGGCTTCCACGATATGGGAGGAGATGATGAACATGCTATTCCTTTTGTTGGCAAACCCTCCTGTAACAGCAACGGTGGCTTCGTGTGCATCTTTTACGTTGGTACCCCGGAACAGTTCATCGAAGAGGATGAAGAAAGACTGCCCGGTTTCCAGCTCCGCTGCCATTTTTTTTACGCGCAATACTTCCGCATAAAAATGACTTGCGCCAATACCAAGATTATCCGGCAGGTTGATAGTAGTATAGATGCCGTCCATCACGGAAAAGGACATACTTTTAGCGGCTACCGGGAAACCCATGTGCGCCAGGTAAAGCGCGGTGCTCAGCGAGCGGAGGAAAGTGGATTTGCCAGCCATATTGGCGCCGGTAAGAAAGATCACGTTCTGCGAGGCATTCATTACGATGTTGTTACCAATGGGTTGCTTCAGCGCAGGATGGTAGACGCCCTCGAGGCTGAGTTCGGAGGCGCCTTTGTCCAGCGCTCTGGGGAAAACAAAGTTCCTTTCCACAGCGGTGGCAGCTACAGAAAGATATACATCCAGGAAATAAATGCCACGCAGGAGCTGTTTTATCTTTTCCCTTTCACTTATCCTGAAAAGCGCGTCGTAGGCGGTTACGGCGCCATAAGACAATTTCCCTTTCGGCTGTTCCCTGAGCACAGGTTCAAATGCAGGATCGGCCAGCAGCGACGCGAGCACCTCGCGTTCGGAGGCATATGCCCTGATGTCCTTTATATCCTGCCGTCCAATAAATTCTTTTGTAATCCTCACCAATTCTATAACAGCTGATACGCCATTCTGTATCTCCTTTTCAGCGAGAATTACTTCGTCTGTTTTGCGCTGCGAAGTTTTTTCACCGCTGGCAAGATATTTTTCGGCCATGTCGAAAAGAGACGGTGTATATGGAAATGGGATGCGTAACTTCGCGAAATTTTCGATGCAGCTGCTGCGTTTGTTGATGGCTTCTTTGTCGGACAAGGGATTCCTGAACATTTCTTCCAGCAGCGTTTCCCCGCCACGTGTATGTGAGCGGTTGTATATATCGTAAATACCGCCGCTGTCTCTTTTCCCGAATATCCCGAGGTCTGTGATGGTCTGTTCGTCGGTGCGTAGCATAGTAGTTGTTTTTTATTTCCTTTTTCTCCTGATCAGCACTACAATTCCGGAGATCAGGATAAGACCGGGAAATATCCATATGAAAAAGGTTTTTTGTATTCCCGCGGTTTCCGCGTTGATGGTCAGTTTTATGTCCAGTGGCAGCCGGCGCGGGGTGTATACCGGGTACCTGTTATCATCCATCCAGCTGTAAAGCGCATTTCTTAAGGGGCCAAAGCTGTATCGCAGGTTGCTCATAAAATCCGCGTCGCCGCATACGGCAATGCGCTGTTCTTTGCCGTTGATGTTACGGGTGAGCGCTACCATGGTGCAGAAAGAGGGGAGTTTGATGTCGCCTTCCTGCGGGTTCATCGGCGGAAGAGTGGAATCGATCACCAGCCCGTTCATTTTCAGCCAGGAGCGACCGGAGTCTGTCAGGGCCAGCGGGGTTATTTTAAACAGGCTGTCTTTCGCATAGCTGACTGCGGCAACACCGGGTGTCATCGTAGTAACAGGATCCGACTTTATTCCTTTTTCCTTTGCCTTTCTCATGCCTGTCATCGCTGTTTCCTCTGCAAGCCCGGCGATGGCGTTTGTGTGAACAGATATTACCTTGTCCGGTGTTTCGTTGTATGTTGGATATACCAGCTGACCGTCCATCAGCTGTACGCCAAGTTCGCGGAGAAAGGGATTGAGCACGTATTGTTTGCCGGGCTCGCCGGTGATCAGCATATTACCGCCGCTATTCACATAGTTGCGGAGCCTGGTCATTACCACAGGGCCCAGGTCCATTTTAGGATCGGCCAGTACAAGCGATGAAATGCCTGCCGGTATCTCCTGCGTTGCCAGGTTGATGGTGTCTACATTAAACCCGACGTTTACCAACGCAGGGCGGGAGAGTTTCATGCTGGTATGCGCGGCGTATTCGCGTTCGCCCGTCTTAAAGATATTTCTTTCCAGTTCGCCCGTTACAAATAATACTTTGGGCGCCTCCTCATTTAGCAGGTGTTTAAAGGCTGCATTCATATTTTGCTCATCCGGCCAGATGAAGCCATCGAGATAGGTGCGAACCAGCTCTGTCCGGCCTTTGTATTTGAGCTTCATTATAAGCCGGTAATCTTCGGGCCTGAGATCTATCTGCCTGTTCATTTCTTCCGGCTTTTTAAACATCGAGATATCCAGGTCCATGCTTTCGGCATATTCCGCCGCGATCTGGTGGATATTTTTACCCTGCATGATTTTAAAGACCATGCTGTCTGCCGTATTGTAATAATATTCGTATTTAAAAGTAATGTCCGGCCTGAAACGAAGGTACATCTCCCAGAAACGGGCCATATAGCTTGCATTGCGGTTTTCAGGCAAACCGGGATGGATGTTCTGGTCCAGCAGGTTGGCATAAAGCGTTACTTCCAGCGTACTGTCGCCAAACTCTTTGAGCAGCTGTTGCGTACGGGGATGAATCGTGTTCACCTGCGTAGCGGTAGTATCCCAATAAGCGATGAAGCGGGGGCGTGAACTGATGTACCCGAGCATCAGTGTGGCTGTGAAAACCAGCGCGTACCTGCCTGCTTTGAGGAACCAGGGTTTATCTTCCCGGGCGTTTCTCAGCCTGATCATCGTAAACCCGATAAACATGCACGATACCGAGATAAAATAGATCACGTCTTTCGAAGTGATAAGACCGGACAACATTTTGCCTGTTCTGTTTTGTAGCGACAGGAAGTAGGTAAGGTCTCTTACAAAATCATACTTCTGCCATAATGTGCCGATACGGCCAAGGATAAAGATGATCACAAAACTGGCGAGCGCAGATACAATCTGGTAATTGGAGAGGCTGGACATAAACAGGCCGATGGCGGAATACGTGCACACGATCAGGTAAAAGCCGAGGGCGGCGGAAAGCAGCAATCCATCATCCACATGCACGATCTGAAATGCGCTGACGATCATGAATATTGCCACTATGCCGATCAGCAGCAGGTTGAATAACATGATGCCGAGATATTTCCCGAAAACGATCTGCCGCAGCTGTACCGGGGAGGAATACAACAGTTTGATAGTGCCATTGTTCGCTTCCCGGCTGATGAGCCCCATGGTAAGCAGCGGTACAAAAAGATACAGGTTACCGATCGCATAGGTGAAAAGGCCACCCCTGAGGAAGAGGTGGTAGGTGAGCGATTCCTGACCCAGCGCCCCTTTGAGCGTATTCCCGTTTTTGCTGGCCATATCCTGCAGAAGCGCGCCGTTCAAAACGGGTATGGTATAAAAGATGGCGGATTGCACCAGGAAAACGATCAGCAGGAACCATGCGATGGGAGAATAGAACAGGTGCCTGAATTCGTTCTTTGCTATTTTAAATAATAACTTCATTGGTTCGCTTGTTTATTTCCTTTTTCTCCTGATAAGTAATACTGTGCCCAGGAGCGCCAGAATGCCCGGCAATATCCATACATATGCTATTTTCTGAATGGAGGCCCTTTGAGGGGGGAGAATGACCATAGAATCCGTGGCATAGGGATAGATGGAGTATATGGGCATCCTGTCGTTGTTCAGCCAGCGGACGAACGATCTTGTCAGCGCGCCGGAGGAAAGGCGGTTGCTGAGAAAATCGGCATCGCTGCAGAGTATGATGCGCTGTTCCCGGTTGTTGATCTTCCGGCTAAGCTGCATCACCGTGGGGAATGTATTTTCCATGATATCGCCTTCCTGCGCGCTGAACACGGGCGGTACAGAGTCTGTCACGAATTTTCCCATCTTAGACCATACCATACCGGGATAGGTAGTTACCAGCACAGTGGAAACAAAACCACTGTCGCCCGCGGCGGTGATGCCCATGGCGGAAGGCATGGGAAGCGGCAACGAATCGTCGCGGATACCGTGCAGCCAGTAGTGCCGTTGCAAAAGGGCGGGTTCTTCCTGAATGATCTCCAGGCCGGCCATAGTGATATATGGTTTTATCAGATCGGGAGCATCGTTCTCACTGGGCTGGGCGAGCTTACCGTCGAGCAGCCGGAAACCTGTTTTTTGTACCAGGGGATTTAAAAGATGTTGTTTCCCTGGTTCGCCGCTGATGAGCATATTCCCGCCGTTATCAATGTAAGTACGGAGTTGTTCCATGGCGGCGCTGCCGGGTTGTATTTTAGGATCCGCCAGTACGAGTGTGCTTGCATCCGTTGGAACAGGCTGCCTGGAAAGATCAACGGTGTCTACATCAAAACCGATATTCACCAGGGCGCCGGGATTGTCCATATTGGTGATATCTTTGGAATACTCCCTTTCACCGGTTTTATAAATATTTCTTTCCAGCTCCCCCGTAACGAAAACCACTTTTGGCATTTTAGCGCCCGTAAGCCTTACCAGCGCGGCATCTGTATTGATGGACTTTGGCCAGTCGCCACCCCCATATGTACGAAGGAAAACGGAGCGGTCTTTATACTTCAGGCGCATTACCAGGCGAAGATTTTCCGGCCGCAGATCGATCTCTTTACGCATTTTTTCCGGACTTTTAAAATCAGCGGTATCTACCTGCATCACTTTGGCTACTTCAGCGGCGATCTGCGGTACTGTTTTACCGGGAAAGTCCTGCAGTGCTATGCCGCCTGTACCTGTGGAGTCAGCGTCGTAATAATATTCATATTTATAGATGATATCTTTTTTGAAACGCTGATAAGGTTCCCAGCATTCGGAAAGATAACGG
Organism: Chitinophaga sp.; assembly: GCF_036569185.1. Classification (GTDB taxonomy): domain Bacteria; phylum Bacteroidota; class Bacteroidia; order Chitinophagales; family Chitinophagaceae; genus Chitinophaga. The sequence continues at coordinate 9,077 of NZ_DATCRD010000096.1, read as the reverse complement.
TTGCGTGATTCGGGAAGGCCCGCTTTGGCGCCGGGGCCAATGAGATTAGTGTAGAGCGTTACTTCGAGCGGCCCCTCGTTGAGCGACTTAACGATTTGTTGCGACTGTTCGCTGATGGTGTTGGTCTTCCTTGCAGTAGTATCCCAATATCCCGAAAAACGTGGCAACGAACCGACAAACCCTATTAAGAGGCAAACTGCCGCCACGGCAATATGTCTGCCCGTTTTTATATACCATGGCTTCTTTTCGCGCCCGTTCCTCAGCTTCAATATGGTAAATCCAACAAACATGCAGATGATGACGATATAATACAATACATCCTTGCTAACGATTAGCCCGAGGATCATTTTTTCGGTGCGCCCGAGAATGGACAGGAACCAGGTAATATCTCTCACAAAATCATACTCCTGCCACAAACGGCCTATGTTCATTAGCGAGAAGAAAACGGTAAAACTGGCTATCGCGGAAACGATAGGATAGGTGGTGAGGCTGGACATGTACATGCCGATGGCCGACAGTACGCATAACAGCAGGTAAAAGGCCAGCAGCGTGGAAAGCAGCGGGCCATAGTCCAACGAAAGGATATCAAAAAAACCATTAATAATAAAAATGCCCACAACCGAAACCAGCAGCAGGTTGTAGATCATCATCGCGAAGTATTTTCCGAGAACTATCTGGCTGAGCTTAACCGGGGAGGAATACAGCAACCTGATCGTGCCGGTGCTGATCTCCCGGCTGATAATGCCCATGGTGAGCAGTGGTACAAAAAGATAAATACTTTGCAGTACGTTAAGAAGAAGACTGTCTCCTTCCAGGAAAATGGAAGTAGTGGCAGAGAGCGTGGCGCGATATCGCCAGTCGGGATAAGCGCTGGCGCTCATTTGTGTGGCCTTTGCCCATAAGTAGGTGACACTGGTATAAAAATATCCGCACATCACCACAAAGGTGATCAGCAGGAACCACGCTATCGGTGAATAGAACAGGTTGCGCAGCTCGTTTTTTGTTATCTGGAATATCGTCTTCATGAAAGAGGCGCTTTATTGAGGAGACTGTGATGACAGCTGTTTAAATACATCATCGAGCAGACCTTTGTCCGGCCCGATCTCTTTTATTTTCCAGCCTTGCTCTACGCTGGCGGTTATCAGCCTGTCCGTCACTTCTTCAGGGCTACCGTCAAAATATACGCGGTACTGCTTTTCCGAAAGAACGTCTACCTGCGTAACACCCGGTACTTTCACTATTTCAGTCTTGGCCGGCGGATTGTCCATACGTAGCAGTATCGCTTTCGACTGCACGTAATTATTGAATGCGTCCATACTGTCTGAGAACACCATTCTGCCAGATTCGATCATGATGATCTCTTTGCAGAGCAGGTTGATCTCGGAGAGGATATGTGAAGAGAGCAGTACAGAATGTTCGATAGCGATGTCACGAATGAGTTTTCTTGCCTCGATCAGTTGATTGGGATCCAGACCGTTGGTTGGCTCATCCATCACTACCAGTTTCGGTTTGTGGATGATGGCCTGCGCGATACCCACCCGCTGACGGTAGCCGCCGGAGAGGTTTTTGATAAGCCGGGTGCTGAAGTGGCCCAGGCTGCAGCGTTCTTTCGCTTCTTCAACGGCGGATCTGATCTTGTTTTTTTCGATCAGTCTCAGATGGGCACAGAATGTCAGGTATTCATCGATCGTGAGATCGGTGTACAGCGGTGGGTTCTGTGGGAGAAAGCCGATCTGTTTTTTGGCCTCCTCCGGATTTTTCCTGAGATCGATGCCATTGATGAATACATTCCCTTCTGTTTGGTTCAGCACGCCGCAGATGATATTCATGGTGGTGGATTTCCCCGCGCCGTTGGATCCGAGAAGCCCTACAATACCCGATTGCGCTATCTCGATGTTGATATCACGGATAGCCCAGGTGCTGGCATAACGGTGGGAAAGATGTTCCGTTTTTAAAATAGCAGTCATGAAATATGCGTTTAAAATTTTTTCATTGTGATTGGTCTGTTCCGCCGTGACGGATTTTTTAGTAGCCAATCATTGTACACCGGGAAGCAGCTTGTTTAATTCTCCGGCGCCTTCCTGTAGTTTTTCGCGCATCAGCTCTGCTGTTTCAAACTGGATCTGCGCGGAGGTGGCGATAAACTTTTTTCCGGCAGATGATTGATAGAATGCAATAAGCATTTCTATTTCTTCCGTTGTATAATGTTTAGCATACATCCTGATGAGATCATTTTTACGCGAGGCATAGCCCATTTGTTTGAGGAAGAAAGCGCGCGCTTCGTCTTTTTTACCGGCCAGTTGCGGCGCATTCGCTATGGTCTGGTCTGCGGTTGCATTGGCGGCCTGGGTGCAGGACTGTTCCATATTTATTATTGTAAACAGCTGTTCTATCTTCGGGTAAAGTTTCGTAGTGTCTTGCTGTGCTTTCACTGCAAATGAGCCAAAGGCCATCATGGTAATCAGTAATGCTGTTTTTGCTTTCATTTTTTTGTATTTGATGATAAATTTTTTTTGACATAAGCTTCCCATTTCCATGGAAGACGCCATGAATTCATCCGCTGTACGGGTTAATGGAAAAGCTTTATCTGAATGCTGAGTTTGTCAGTTCGGCGACATTAGATCTTAAAGCGAATACCGGTTTTTTATTTTCTGTTTGTTGTTTAATATATAAATGAACAGGACGGGATTTTGTACTAGTGCGGTTGAAAAAAATATTGTTGAGCACAAAGCATAATAAGAACAAAGCGATGGCGCCGAGATGTTCTTTCATAAACTGTACGGCTTTTGCCAGATGGTTTTTAACTGTATGAGGGGAAATATTCAGCTGTTGTGCGATCTCCATCCTGCTAAGATTTTCGATCTTGCTGAGATGATATACCGCCTGTTGTTTTTCCGGGAGACTGTCATATATTTTTTTGAAGACCTTTGTATTTTCTTTTTGGAACAGCTGTTCTTCCACTCCGGCACTATGATAATAGAGATCTGTCCACAACGTATGTAATTTCGTTCTGCCTGCTTCCTTCCTGATATGCCCTAAAGAAAGGTTCCATGCCACGCGGTACAGCCATCCGCCAACGTTTTCAGGCGTCAGTGTGGCCCGGTTTTCCCAGAGTTTCAGGAAAGTTTCCTGTACGATGTCTTCCGCGGTGTGCTGGTTTTTCGTGAGGCATACAACGATGCGTATCAGCCTGGCTGAATGATCCCTTACGATCCCGTTAAATTCCGCTTCGCCTGCAAGGCATATTTTCTGCGGGCGAAGCGGCAGGCACACTGGTTGCCGGTCTGTTGTGATCATGGCATTCGGTTTATCTTGGGTTCTGGATAATAGCAGGATTATTGTTTATGACGAAAGGAGAGAACGGCATTAAATATCGCGGTGAATTAACGGGCAGCGTGGCGATCACGTCTGTACCATTATCCGCTTTCCTTTGCAGTGTTTGCGCAAACTGCGGATCGCGGTTCAGGCGTTTGAGATCAAAAAGACGCAAGCCGCCGTGGCAGAACAACTCCCGTCTTCTTTCAGAGAGCACCGCTGTCATTGCATCCGTAGAAGGATCCAGGGGTTGATAGTTAAGCAACCTGTTTTTCCTGATCTCGTTTACAAGGGCGAGCGCATCGGCCGCACGCTGTTGCCTGGCAAGGCATTCCGCTTTTATCAGCATCACTTCGGGTACCCGTACACTGTAATCAAAAGCGATAGAGCTATTGATATCGCCGGGAACATACATGCCGTTGGCGAAATTGTTGGTGAACCTTACGTCGTCGCTGCTGAACAATGAAAACAGCGACGGACTGATAGAGAATGGCACATGCCGGATATTGAAGAAATCATAATCTATGCACATCCTGCCAAGTAATATTTCCGGATGCTGTGCGAGGTCAAGAAGAACGGAAGGAGGGGTATAATCCTTTGTATATTTTAAAAGCCTGCTATTGATCTTGAGTGCGGCATTGGCGGCTGAAAGCGCCTCGTCATATTTTCCCATGTAAAGGTACGCTCTCGCCAGCAATGCGTAACCGGCCGCTTTCCCGGGATGTATGATATCCTGTCCCATGCCTGGCAGGGAGGAGGTGTTCACTGCGGCGTTGAGGTCCTGCAATATGAAATCATACACCTGTTTCACCGTAGCCCTGGAGGGCAACTGCCCGGGGTCTGCTATTGTCACGAGCGGCACGGCAAGATCCGTGGCAGCATTTGATGCACGGTAATCCAAACCATAGATGTTGGCCAGCTGGAGATAGTACGACGCGCGATTGATCTGCGCCTGCGCGCGAACAAGCTCTTTTTCGCTGTCCGGGCCCTTTGCGCGGTCAATCCTGTCGATAATAATATTCATCTGCAGGATGTTGGAGTAGGTGGAATTATAGGTATGGTCCTGGCTGCCCGCTTGCCAGATAGTTTCAGACCAAAGGTAAGACCGTATATACGCGCTTCTTGCATCAACAGCCTGGTGTGCATCTTCGATCCGTATATCATCGCTCATGAAATCAGACAACACATAATTGCAGAGTGCTGTGGAGTCGCTATTCAGCATCTCTTTAAAGTCGCTGATAGCAACCGGGTTGACTTCTGACGTGTTCGGGCGTACATCAAAGAATTTTTTGCAGCCCGTAAGCTGCAGTAAACAGGTGCACATCGCGGCGAGTGTCATTCTTTTCATATTCATCCTGAAATATTTTTTCCCCATAGATCTCATCGGTTCTAAAATTTCATATTAACAGTGAGTGAAAATTGTTTGGGAAGCGGAAGCGCCACAGTGCCATAGCCCAGCACGGATTCAGGATCTGCATGCAGTTTGTTGCGTGTCCATAAGGCAAGATTCATTGCCTGCACGGATACCAGGAAATCCTTAAAATAGTTTTGCAGGAATTTTCCCGGGGTTCCATGCCATCCTATCTGTACTTCCTGGAGCCGGATATGGTCTGCGGGCATGATGCTAAAAGTGGAATTCTGCGTAACGAGCCCGCGAAAGTTAGCGTCAACCCCATCGTCGTACATAGCAGGGATGTTGGTAAACGCTTCGTCGCCTGGTTTCCTCCACCGGTCTTTGATCAATATGCTGTAATCGATGCCTCGTGATGGAACGGGAATATATTCACGCATAACATGCCCGAAATTGAAAACCAGCACCACCCTTGCAAAGAAGCCTTTGTAGTCCCATTCCTGTATAAATCCCCCGGTAAGCGGAGGACGTGTTACGCCGCTGTATACCAGGGCAGCCATTACTGATGCGGTATCCAGCGTGGATGTTTTGTTCCCTTTGTTATCGTAGATCATCGGGCTGCCGGTATTGTTCAGGCCGCCCCAGCGGAAGCTCCACAGGTTATCTACACTATATCCGTTTCGCGGGGCAAAGAGATATCCCCTGTCTGTTGAAAAGTTTGTATTCGGCACTTCTTTCACTATATTTTGATTATACGCACCGTTCAGCGTTATTACATACCTGAAATTGGTTCTTTGTACTGCTTTTGCCTGCAGGTAAAATTCAATTCCCTTGTTAACCACCTTGCTGTAGGTGTTTTTAGACATTAATCCCGTTGAGGGGTCTGCGGGGATACGGATATTGGAGTTTACTCCCGCTATGGTTTTATGATAATAACGGAGATCCAGCATAAAGCGGTCGTTGATGAATCCCAACGTGGTATGCGCTTCAAGATTTTTTACGTGCGGGGGAAGTATGGAGAGGCTCCCGGGGATAGCGGGAGAAAAGCCGCCGCCGGCTAAAGGCAGGTTGGTGGAATTCATCAGTCCCAGGCCCTGGAATGCGCTGATGTCCTGAAGTATGAAATCCGCGATCATTTTGCTGACGATCCTGGAATTGAAATACCTTTCCTTTCCAATGTCATAAATAAACCTGGCATTTGTTTGAGGGTTTCCGTCCAGTGAATAACCATAGCTGCCCATTAGTTGCAGCAAACCTTCCCTGAACTTCACTCTTCCGCCCATGCTTACATAATTTTTTACAATGTTGTTGATGAGCGTCTCATTCTCGTTTATTTTGTTGATCCGCATACTGTTGTATGCAACGTCAAAGGATATACGGTTGTCCAGCAGGCCTGCTGTCAGCTTTTCATAAATGTTATTTGATCGCTGCCGGCGTTGCTGGGCGAAGTTAAAGCCCTGCACACGTATGGAGTAATTATTCCAGCTGGGTTGTACGTCGCGGTATGCCTGTATATCGTTGGGAAGACTGGGAATACTGATACCATCAATGCCGGCTGATAATGTAATATTGTTGATCCATACGGGCATGCGCATAAAAGACATCCGGCTCAGGCTCCAGGCCGCCGAACCGCCGTAGATATCAAGACTGGTATATGGTGAAGGCTGGCCATAGCTTTGTATCAGTGTGGAAGTATACTGACCGTTCAGCATATAAGTGCTGTCGAAGGAATAAACCAGGTTCGCGTTCCAGTTGAGGCTGCGGTTTCTTAGCGTATCGCCGTTCATAGCTGATAGTAAGGTATAGGGATACACCATTCTGCCGTAAGTGTCCTGCCAGAAAGGTTGGGGAAGACTGTACAGGTTAAGTATGCCATCCTGGGGGTTAGAAGGCAGGCGCACCGGCTGGCCTTTCCCCGTTTGGGGATCGTAGCCATAAATGGGGGCGAAGGAAGGTTTATATTGCGCATAAGCTGCGCCGAAACCGCTAATGGTGGCGGACAAACGGTTTTTCCCGAACTTTTCGTCAAATTGCAGCGCGGTCCGTAAATTCCAGTTATTTATTCTTATGGTCGATTTGTTAAGAACACCTCCGCGGGGAACATAAAAATCTACCCTGGTTACATTTCCGAAATCATCAAAAACAGGGCTGCCGTAATCGTTGTACAGCTGCCTTGCCTTGCTGGACGCAGCATCGTCTATAATATCCGTTTTATTGTTGTTGATATCGAACTGTAAAGAGTTGGACCATTTCAAAGAAGGAAGAATATCCCAGTCTACGCTGAGCCTCGATTGGGTTTCCAGGCTTTTGGTCATGATCTTATTGAGCCGGGCATCTTCCAGCTTATTGCTGCCATAGTTTATAAACCCGTATTTTTTAATGGCCTCGTTGGCGCTTGCGGGGAAGTTCGAATAATCGTATACGTAGTCACCGGTTATAGGATCTACCAGCAACTGGAAGGGCAGGTTCCTGGAAAAATCAGCGTTGAAGCCGGTCTGGTCATTAGAATGTCCGAGGTTGAGATACCACTGGGCCTGCATTTTATTTTTAAGCAGGGAAAAATCATTATTCAGCACAAGGCGATAAGATTTGCTGTTGTTGCCGAGAGCAGACGAACGGTTGGTGGCGTAGGTGCCGATGGCGATGAAACGCCAGATCCCGGCGCCGCCGGAAAGCGATAGTGTTTGATTCTGGCCATAGGCTTGCTGTTGCAGGAGCCTCATCTGGCCTTCGTTATCGAGACTGCTGAGGGAATCCAGCTGGAAATTGTATTCGTCCTCTGAAATGCTGCCCTGTTGCCAGCGTTGGAAGACCCGTTCGGCGGAATTGAGATTGAAGCCGGTGAGCGGATAATCTTTAGAACCCAGTTTGAGGAACCCGGAGTCTGATGCAGATCTCATGTAATCGATCATATCTGCGGAAGAAGCCATCTGCATTTTAACGCGGTTATACCGCGGTGTAGGGGAATAGTTAAACTGGGAAACGTAGTTGAGCCGTAACTGGTTTGCCGTACCGCGTTTGGTGGTGATCAAAATCAGGCCGCCTGTTGCCCTGGGGCCCCATTTGGTCAGTTCTTCCGGATCTTTGATCACTTTTACAGATTCGATGTTAGCCATGGGGTAATCGGCAGGAAAACCTTCCTGTGGAAAACCGTCGATCACGATGAGCATACCGGACATGTTGCCATTGAAGCCGCTTGCACCTCTTAGTTGTGGCACAAGTCCGTTGTTGGAAACGGAAGTGCTGTAATTGAAGCGCAATTGCCCTTTAAAAGAATTGATCCATGAATCAAAGGTGGGCCAGCCCCTGGCGGCATAAATACTTTGATTTTGCTGGTAATGCGCGCGGAGCGCATCCGCGGTGGGAATGGTTGAACCGCCTACTATGGCTCCGCCCATATCGATGGATTCTATCTTCTGTGTGCTTGAGGAAGTGTTTTGCAGTGTAAGGCCGGGAATGGTGCCTTGCAGCAGCTGCCCGAGGTTCAGGTGCCCGCGGTGCGTCATGTCGATAGTGTCTGTAAAGGGCACTCTTTTTTTGCTGAGGTTCACATTGTCTATCACCACGGCATTGATCTCTATTGGGGCGATCTTCATCCTGATATTAAGGGCGCTTTGCCCGTTGTAACGTAGTTCCACATTGTTGTACCCAACTGTTGAGAAGACGAGCCTGTCGCCTTTTTGCCCGTATATGTGGAAGTCGCCTGCCGGATTGGTAACGGCATATGTTTTAGGTCGCCCGCCACGGGGGAGGTTAACAACAGTAACAAATTCCATCGGCGCACCGGTGGAATCCGTAACATGCCCGGTGATCGAAATATCCTCATCAGTTGTTTGCTGTGCCTCCAGTACTTCGCTGGAGGCTGCCTGTACCCGTGTTTTTAATTTAATGCCGATGTTGTTGCCGGAAATGATGTAAGTCAATGGCTGGTTTTTCATACATACATCCAGCACTTCCCGGATATCCGCATTCACCACACTGATCGTTACGGGCACGGATTTATCCAGTACGCTTTTCTCGTAGAGAAAGATCCAGTCGCTTTGCTTATTGATCAAGCGGAATATCTTTTTCAGCGGTGCGTTTTTTTCATTCAGCGTAATCTTTTGTTGCGCCGTCACCGCGTTGCAGATCAATACTCCGGCAAGCAGCAGCCATAACCTGATCTTTTTAGTGTAAGGGATAATGGATGGTTTTTGGTTTTGTTTAGTAATTACAGATTCCTGTAATGAATAAAAATTCATAGTTTTGACAAGTTTTTGGGTTCATGAAAGAAGGACGCCCAAAATGTTGCCGGATGCGCCGCGAACGCTTCCGGCTTTTTTGTTAGTCTTGGTTGATTAGTTATATTGCTGCACAGGAGCCCGTAAAGCCTGTTGGCGGCCTTAGAAAATTGTCATTTCATGGCGGTTTT
>NZ_DATCRD010000095.1:0-17381 GCF_036569185.1 Chitinophaga sp. | reverse complement strand
CTGCCGGTAACCATTAAAACCCGTTTGGGCTGGGATGAGGAAACAAAAAATATTGAAGATGTAGCTGAAAGGCTCCAGGATGTAGGTATTAAAGCCCTTACCATTCATGGCCGTACACGGACCCAGATGTATAAAGGCAGCGCCGACTGGACCCTTATCGGAAAAGTAAAGAACAATCCACGCATACAAATCCCTATCTTTGGTAACGGTGATATATGTACGCCGGAACAGGCCATCGCCGCCAGGCAGAAATATGGCGTAGATGGCGTAATGATAGGAAGGGCCGCTATAGGGTACCCGTGGATCTTCAGGGAGATCAAGCATTTTATGAAGACAGGCGAACATTTAGCCCTGCCAACTGTTTTGGAGAGAGTGGAAGTCTGCAAAAAACACCTTCACCAGTCAGTTGCCTGGAAAGGAGAAGTAGTAGGCATACTGGAAATGCGCCGGCATTATACAAATTACCTCAAAGGGTTACCGCATATAAAAGAATTCAGACAACAATTAGTAACTTACAATACATTAGCTGAGATTGAGGAAGTACTAGACGCGGTGGTGTTACAATACAAGGACCATATATTCGAAAGGGCTGCTGCACACGATTTTCTGCCGGCTGATAATGAAATGGCCGGTTGTAACGTTTACGGATAAACGGATAAACCCCGGGATATAAAAAAATAAAAATTACTTTCACATGACCACAATTAAAAATCTGAAAAATGAAGTCTGGAAAGACTTACAGATTAAAAACAAATCTGCCCTGCGTAAAAAATACGCTGTTTCAAACATGGGGAGAGTGATCAGTTATCATGAAAGTACCGAAGATGGTAAGCTGCTCACGGGGTCTACCGTGGAAGGCTATACGGTATTAAACGTAAAGCCGGCAGACAGCTACCAGTCACTCTACCTGCACCGGGAAGTGGCTAAACTTTTCAGCAAAAAAGGAGGACGGGCGCATAAGTATGTGATTCACCTGGACTACGATAAAAAGAACAATAAAGCCTCCAACCTTCAATGGGCTACCAAAGAGGAAATGGAAGAGCATCAGCAAAAAAGCCCGGCTAAGCTGGCCTACAAAGAAAAGCAGCGCAATCGTGTAAAAGGTTTGAAACTAAATGTTTCCAAAGTAAAGAGTATCAAACGCCTGCTCAGCAAACCCGGTAAAAAAACAATGAAGCAGATCGCGGAACAGTTCGATATCAGCGAAATGCAACTCTACCGTATTAAAAGCGGGGAAAACTGGGGGCACGTAACACTGGATTAAAGCCTGGTTTGCCAGGACTGATCATATATGATGTTGTCTGACAATGGCCATACAATCAGTATGGCCATTGTTACTTGGTTTAGGCTCGCCTTACGTATAGTGTATTCCGTTAGAGGTCTCCCCGTATCATTTCCCCTAACACCTTCCGGTAATGAATGCTATCCAGCAGCACCGGCTCATAGCCCAGCAGTATCACCTGTTTTCGTGCACGCGATAACGTTACCAGCAGCTTCCTGTCTACCTCTATCTCCTCTTCCTCCCATTGAAACTGCCCGAGGCACTGCAGTGTTTGCACCTGCGCGGCATGATATACCGCCAGGGATACAATGATAATATCGTTTTCAGAGCCCTGGAACCGTTCTACGGTATCAATATTAATATCCTGCAATACCTCATCATCTGCAATCAGCTCCCGGATAAGGCTGATCTGTGTTCGCCAGGGTGTTACCACTCCTACAGTCTCTTTGCTGAAGCCGGCGCCATAACGGGCTTTCAGGTGATGAAGTAAGGATGCCACCCACTTTGCCTCTGTTTTATTCATTTTGGAGCTGGGCTCGTAAGGGCTGCTGATAAATATTTTTCTTCCTAAAGACAGGATCCGCTCCCAGCCAGGGTGTTCACGAACGGCAAGCGGGTCAAAACCGGCTTTCTGTTCTTCCTTCCCGGAAGATAACTGCCCTGCATAATAATGATTAACCAATGCCGCGATGCTGTCGTGCATCCGGAAATGTGTGTTGAGCATGCCCCAGGCATGGCGCCAGTGCCTCGTTTTACAGCGTTGTATCAGCCGCTCAAAAATAGAGGTTCGCAGATCCCGGATACCCAGCTCCTGCAAACAGGGGGCTTTCACCTGGCAGAACCAGGCTTCCTGCGCCACTACCGGCGGCAACTGGTTCTGATCCCCTATCAGGATAAACTTCCTGAAAGGCATCAGCAGCCCCAGCAACTGAGGCTCTGTTAACTGGGAGGCTTCATCCACAATTAAAGTATCGGCAGGAATCCCCATCATTGTGAGCTGTTCCAGCCGTGTAACCATAGTAGCCACCGTGGCTACAAATACCCGATGCCCCGTAATATAGTTCCTGGCATCGTCCAGTGACCCTTCCAGGCAGTATTGCCGCAGCGTAAGCGAAGCATCTGAATTCCGCCCGCCCATACGCAGGTGCCTGATGTCTTTGGCTTCCAGCTTATGGCATATTTCCTCCACTGCCTTGTTGGTAAAGGCAACAATGATCACATAGTGATCCTGTTTTATCATCTCTCCTACTATGGTAGTAAGCATGGAAGATGTTTTACCGGTGCCGGGCGGTCCCTGTAGCAGGTAATAATCCTGCGCCTCCAGGGCCTGTCTCACAATTTGTTCCTGGTTAGCATTAAACATGGCGGGCGTGGGGTGTTGTAAAGGATACCATCGTGGCGTGGTAAGTCCCAGCAGCAGATTGGTACGCTCCCGGTAAAGCGGGGAAATCACATGGAAAAGTGATGCAGTAGCTGTCCAGTAGTTGGATTCATAAATATCGTGCTCAATGATCCATTCATCGAATTGCCGGAAGAAATCAAGCGTCATCTGCCGGTTGTTCAGTGAAAATGCCAGCTGGTTTTTCCCAAGATCCTCTATCCTCCCCTTCAGCAGCTGTTGCTGTAAAGGCTGTAGTTCTGTACTGGTACGGGGATAAATAATAGCTGTGTCTCCCCTGCGGAAATTATGGCTAACGGGCACGACTATATCAAAAAGCACGGAGCTGTTAACAGCGTCAAATTCCCGGAACCGCAACCCGGGAATGATATTGAAGCGCGACAACTTATCTTTTTCCTGTTGCAGCCACAGCGCAGCAAAGCCGTCGGCATCATCTTCCCGGTTAATTTCTGAGAACATACCGCACTTTGCCTGCAGGTATTCCCTTAGCATAAAAGCGAGGAATTCGTGGTAATAGGCTTTGGCTACAGGGGATGCTGTTTGCCATGCCTGTTCAAAAGTGGTGAAATGAGCTGCACTGAAAGGAGGCAGGCCCAGCGCAGCTGCGCCGGTAATAGTACCAAGTACATCAAATTCCCCTCCTGCAAGCCGCAGCAGCATGGCTACCACCTCATTGCGTAACAGCAACAGGTCGTTTTCCGTATGGTGGGTACTGCTTACATTACGCAAAGGAGTAGTGGTGGCGGCGGAGTACAGGATGGCCGAACTGCCCTTCCGGTGCCGTCCAAAGGCCGAACGCAGCAGGAGGTTGTACCCTACTACCTGCATTTCGTGGTTTTTCCAGGTATTGAAATCGGGGCATTTCCCGCTTTTCAGTTCAAAAATCTCTTTCCGGTATTCGTCGCTGTCATCTTCTGCCATCAGGTCCAGCCGTCCTTGTAATCCGTATTGGGCGGAGAAAAAGGTGGGCTCTATTCTTACCGGTTTATCCTGTAATTCCTTTACCGTATTATGCAGGTTACCCCAGTGTTGCTGCCGGATATCCCGGAACATTTCATTGATCTTCTCCCGGCCGTAAGCGGCCGCCTGCAGCACGTTTTCAGCCACTGCCTCCACAAATGAGCTTTTGAAATCCATGTCGCGGTTACGGAGCATTTCATCCAGCAGGGCATTTACCAGGTTTCCTTTAAATGCCGCCGGGCTGGAGGCCTGGGGAGTAAGTTTTTTAACAAGATATAATAACCGGTTGGACCCTTTGTGGGTAAAACATTCGGCCAGGTCGCTGATGTCTATAAGGAGGTCTGGTTCCAGTACTACCTGGCTTTCGCTGGTAGTCGTGTATTCGTGACCGTTAACGCCCTGGCGGCAGTGAAGCACATGAATGGTGTCGTATGGACGGAGTAAGCCGTGAAGGGATACCACTGCAGTTGGGTCCATGTGCTCCAGCAGGAGCTGAAAGGCTCCCTGTTCATCATTTTTTACATCCAGCAGCAAGGTATACTTACCCAATGTATTGGTGTTGAGCGCACCAACGGCGGTAACCATGCATTTCAGCAGGGAGAGGCTGCCGGGGCGGTGTTGCCAGGCAAGGGATAGTTTGTTTGAGCCCGCAGGGGCGTATAATTCAGTGAGCGCGGGTGGTGGCGCTGCCTGGTAGCACCAGGCTACAGATTCTGTGAGGGCTTTGATACACAGTAGATGTTCGGCTTCCTGCAGGGGGAACATTCCCCTTGTAGCTTTGCTGGTGAGTATACGGAGGGCGGTCAGTTGCTGGTGAATGTCGGGGGGAACGGTTTGCCGGTCGAAATAAAACTGCATGCGGGCAAACAGGTTCCCGAAAGAGCGGGTTTCTTTCCGGGTCAGATCCCGGAAAAGGATTTCCAGGATCTGTTTATAATGACGGGTCTTATCTTCCGTATCTGTTATACTGTGGGCTTCTTTTATCCTCGCGTAAAACGCAGCTGCTGTGTGTAATGCCTGCATACTGCAAGTTAATGAATCGTTGCCGTTTGCATGGATGCAGCATTTGTTATACCTTTCTTACGATTTATAATGTAATCTTCATTTTTTATGTCAGCCAAAAAAATAGCCATTATAGGTGGAGGAAACCTGGGCTCGGCCATCGCCCGGGGATTGCTGAAGAGCGGATTTTCAAAGGCCGGCGATATCATTGTTACCAAGCGTAACACCACTACCCTTACAGATCTGCGCGACGCGGGTGTGCAGATAGAAACGGATAATGATATAGCCATCCGCGAAGCGGAAATAATTGTAGTGGCATTAAAGCCCTACAATGTGCGGGAAATACTGCAGGAGTTCAAGGGTTCCTTTGACCCTGCAAAGCATATACTGATCAGCGTGGTGACCGGTGTAAGCATCGACGACCTGGAGCATGTGGTGCCTGGTATGCCGGTGGTAAGAGCCATGCCCAATACGGCTATAGCCATACAGGAATCAATTACCTGTATTTCTCATAAGCATGCCACGGAAGAACAGATCCGTTATGTGAAAACCATGTTCGATCAACTGGGAGCCACTGTTACGATAGATGAAAAACTGATGGATGCCGCTACAGTGCTGGGTGCTTGCGGTATTGCCTTTGCGTTGCGCTTTATCCGTGCAAATATCCAGGGTGGTATTGAAATAGGTTTTGATGTACGTACTGCCAGTTTAATTGCCGCGCAAACGGTAAAAGGGGCAGCGGAGCTGCTGATCCGGGAAAACCGTCATCCTGAAGAAGAAATTGATAAGGTAACTACGCCCAAAGGCTGTACTATTGCCGGTTTGAACGAAATGGAACACCAGGGCTTCAGTTCTTCCCTGATAAAAGGAATAACTGCATCTTACGATAAAATTGTAAAAGACTAATCTTTACGGGGATACTCGAAGAAGAGGAACTTTTTCTTTGCCAGGTCAAAATCTTTCCAGCTATCGGTATCTGCCTGGACGCCAAAGATGCCGGTAGTGGGTACATTGTCGATCCTGATCTCTTCAGTGAGGTAATTGGCAAAATCGGTGATGCCGGGGTTATGAGCAAAGATGGCCACGGCGCCAAAGTCGTCGTCAATTTTGGTGATTACCTTGAGAAAAGTGGCAGCATAGCAGAGATAAAGTTCTTCTTCCAGCAGGATCGCCTGCTTGGGATAGCTCCATTCACTGGCCATTATTTTAGCAGTAGACCGGGCTCTCTTCGCCGGGCTGGAAATAATCAGTTCCGGCACCATACCTCTTGTAATGAGGCGCTGTGCCATTTCGGGCGCATTTGCTTTTCCCCGTTTATTGAGGGGCCGGTCAAAATCATCCATGTCCGGATCGGTCCAGCTGGACTTAGCATGACGTATAAGTAGTAATGTTTTCATGGGCTGAAAACCTATAATTAACTATAACGAAAATACAGATTTTACAGGAAGTTAACTTGTTAGACTTATACTGTCTGAGCGGGTGGGGTTATTTAAGATAAAATTAACATGAAAACAAATAGTCATTCAAATAATAAGAGATCTGATCGCCCGGTTCAAAAGGTCGTTTTTTTGAATGCCGGATGACCAGATCCCTGGCTATTTGTATAGGATTAATATCCTCTTTCGTTTTTGCCTTCCATATAGTTCATGAATGCTTTATTCACAACACGGTTACCACCCGGGGTTGGGTAATTACCGGTAAAGTACCAGTCGCCCAGGTTATTCGGGCAGGCTTCATGAAGGCTTTCGATAGATTGGTAAATCACTTCTATTTCCGCCTTAATACCGCCCGGATTGAGGATTTCGGCGATTTTAGCAGAAATCTGTTCGGGGGTAAAGGGCTTATAGATATTCTTCACTACGTTTTGTGCGTGAAGGGTATTGGTGCGTTGCAGTTCCTTGCAGAGGCCGTAGGCTTCATTCAGGATATGTTCCTTGCCATGATCTTTCAGGAGGCCGATGGCTGCCTGGAAGGCCACAAAATCGCCCATTTTGCTCATGTCGATACCATAGCAGTCGGGGTAGCGGATCTGTGGGGCTGATGATACGATGATGATCTTTTTGGGGCCCAGGCGGTCCAGCATCTTCACAATACTTTCTTTCAGCGTGGTACCACGTACAATTGAATCGTCTATCACCACCAGGGAATCAATACCGGGTCTTATTTTACCATAGGTGATGTCGTATACGTGCTGTACCATTTCATTACGGCTGGAGTCTTCCGTAATAAACGTGCGCATTTTCACATCCTTGGTGGCAATCTTATCGATACGGATGCGGCGGTTCACCATTTCGGAGAGTTTTTCCTCATCGAAATCGTTGCCCCAGGAGAGGATACGTTCTACTTTTATTTTGTTGAGATAGGCTTCCAGTCCTTTTAACAGGCCATAGAAGGCTACTTCAGCGGTGTTGGGAATAAAAGAGAAGATGGTGTTTTTGAGGTCATTGTCGATGGCCTTCAATACGGTGCCGGATAAATGCCTGCCCAGTGCAGTACGTTCCCTGTATATTTTCTCATCGTTACCACGGGAGAAGTAAATCCTTTCAAAGCTGCAGGCTTTACGTTCTTTGGGTTCGAGGATCTGTTCAATACTGTAGTCGCCGTTGTTTTTCACGATCAGCGCTGTACCGGGCATCAGTTCCAGTACTTCATTTTCGCCTACGTTAAAGGTGGTGCGGATAGCAGCCCTTTCGGAGGCGGCCACAATCACATCATCATTAATATAGTAGTAGGAAGGACGGATACCATGTGCATCGCGGATCACGAAGGCGTCTCCGGAGCCGATCAGGCCGCAGGTGTGGTAACCGCCGTCGAACATGGAAAACGACTGTTGGAGGATCTTTTTGATATCCAGGTCGTTGCTGCCTTCATTGTCTTCTTTGGCAAGGAAATGATGTACCACTTCCAGCATGGCGGCCAGGTCGCTGTTTTTGTGTACTTCCCCTGGTTGCGCCTTGGAGAATTCAAACAGCTCATCCGTGTTTATCAGGTTGAAGTTCCCTGCCATAGCGAGATTGCGGGCAGGAATGGTATTGTAGCGGACAAACGGGTGGCAGAGCTCCACATTGTTTTTACCCTGGGTAGCGTAGCGGATATGACCCATCATGAGCTCCCCGAGGAAACGTACATGGCCTTTCATCAGGCCCGGGTATTTGGTGATTTCCGGTTGATATTTTTCTATCTCCTGGATTTCATCCCTTACTTTCCCGAAAATATCCCCGATAGCCTGTGGAGCCGCACTGCGGATACGGTGCATAAAGGGCACGCCGGGTTCGGTGTTCAGTTTCACGGTGGCCAAACCAGCGCCATCCTGGCCTCTGTTGTGTTGTTTTTCCATGAGCAGGTATAGTTTGTTCAGCCCATAGAAAACACTCCCATATTTTTGTTGGTAGTAGGAAAACGGTTTTCTTAACCTTATAAATGCCAGACCGCATTCATGTTTGATCGCATCACTCATGGCAGAAAATTGAAGTCGCAAAGGTACGCCAAAAAAGGAGAAAACCAGAAAGCGATTGGTAAAGCTATCAGCCTTTGCCTATTCTGTATCAGGGCAAAAAAAAGCGGGGATAAAAGCTTTCGCCTCTCTCCCCGTTTTAATGAATAGCTTTATGATTATTGTTTGGCCAAACCAGCCATCCACTGGCTGATGTGGTTACACTCCTTATATTGATCGTCCACATGTACATAGAAAGTGGGGATCTTTTCGATGAGCCATTTGTTAATGGCCTCTGCGCGTTTGATATCCAATGTTCTTTGCTGGATGCGGGAATAATCGTCGGTAAGATTTTCCCGGTGTGGCTGGGTGCGTGTTTTCAGGTAAACGATCCGTACAGCGGTACGGCCATTTTCGTCTGTAAACTGCACTGGTGCGGAAATCTGGCCTGGTTTCAGGGTATCCAGCATCATTACAATATCCCTTTCCGTAGGATCATCCAGCTGATCAATAGTGATGAGGGTGCTTCCATCGCCGGTTTTTGACTGCATCATACCGCCGTCGAATTTAGCGCTTGGCGCATCACTGTATTTTGCTACAGCTTCAGAGAAGGTGATTTTTCCTGCCAGGATACTTTTACGGATGGAATCCAGTTTGGCGGTATTGGCAGCCAGATCTGATTTGGTTACAGCCGCCCTTACCAGGATGTGTTGTACGGTAACATTATCGCCGGAGCGTTTCAGCATCATGATCAGGTGGTAACCATGTTGCGACTTCACAGGAGAAGACATTTCCCCTTCTTTCAAACGGAAAGCGGCTGCCAGGAAGTCGGGATCCCAGGTGTTTTTATCATTACGGTTCAGTGTATATACGCCTTTGTTATCCTTTACGCCCGGATCTTCGGAGTACAGGATAGCCAGGGAGCCGAAATCTGATTCTTTATTCTGAACACGTTTTTTGAAATCGAGGATGCGGTCTATAGCGTACTGGTCCATTTCGCGGGTAGCCTTTGGCTGCAGTACCAGGGTACCGATTTCCAGTTCGGACTCATAAAAATGGAGACTGTCTTTCGGAATAGCATCAAAGAAGCGTTTTACTTCTGAGGGGGTTACTTTTACCGGTTCAACGATCTTGTTGCGCATGGCCTGTGCCAGTAATCCTTCTTTAATAGGCTGACGGAAGCGTTCGCGGAGCTGATAAATGGAATAGCCGGTAATTTCCTTCATTTTTTCTTTACTGCCGTACATTGATTCAAAGTACCGGATACGGTTTTCCATCTGGGCTTCCACATCGCCGTCGCTTACGGGTAAGCTATCCCTTTCCGCCTGTAATACCATTACTTTCTGGGAAATCAGCATTTCCAGTGTTTTGCAGGCTGCGTCCGGCGGCAGGTTGCCATCAGGCGAGTTATGCTGCTGGTCGCTGAGCGCTCCGTCCATATCGGATTTGAGGATGATTTTATCTCCTACAACGCCGATAATCTTGTCTGCCACCAGTTTTTGCTGGGCCGTAGAAGCCTGCCATAACAGCAAAGCGCCTGCGGATAATGCTAAAAGTTTCTTCATACAAAAGCGGTAAAAACCAAAAATAACTATTTAAAAGTCAGTAGTATAGGGAAAGTCGATGGATTTAACAAAAGTTTAGATAAGCTGCCGCCTTTTAGCCGTAAGCATCTTAGCCAAAAAAAGCGAAGAAAATAACGATGCCAGGTTTTGCACGATGGATCATTATTTTCTTCGCTGTATGTTATTTTAAAGCGGGGTAGTTTGAGGCTACCGGCTTTTTATAAAGTTCTCTTCACTTCTACTTCTTCGAAACCTTCGATGTAATCGTTTGGTCTCAGATCGCTGTATCCGCGAACGCTCAAACCGCACTCCATGTTGGCGGCTACTTCTTTCACGTCATCTTTATAACGTTTCAGGGAGCCGAGTTCGCCGGTGTGAACCACGATACCGTCGCGCACCACGTTGATACGGGTGTTTCTTGTCAGCTTGCCATCGATAACGAAGCAGCCAGCCACGGTAACTTTTTCGAATTTGTAAGTTTCGCGCACCTGTACGTTGCACACCACTTTCTTCTCGATTTTTGGTTCCAGCATACCTTCCATGGCGCTCTTGATTTCATCGATCGCGTCATAGATGATGGAGTAGTTACGGATCTCGATATTTTCTTTTTCCGCGAGCTTGGCAGCCTGGGAAGAAGGTCGTACCTGGAATCCGAGGATGATAGCATCAGAGGCGGTTGCCAGCAATACGTCGGATTCAGTGATCTGACCTACTGCTTTGTGAACGATGCTGATCACGATTTCTTCGGTAGACAGTTTCTGCAGGGAATCGCTCAACGCTTCCACGGAACCATCAAAGTCGGCTTTGATGATGAGGTTCAGCTGTTTGAAGTTACCCAGTGCCAAACGGCGGCCGATTTCATCCAGGGTGATATGTTTCTTGGTACGGATACCTTGTTCGCGAACGATCTGTGCCCTGCGGTTAGCAACTTCTTTAGCTTCAGACTCATCAGAGTACATTTTGAATTTCTCACCTGCCTGTGGAGCACCATTCAAACCGAGTACCTGTACCGGCATGGATGGACCTGCTTCTTCCATTTTCTGGCCGCGTTCGTTGAACATGGCTTTAATTTTTCCGAAGAAGGAGCCGGATACAATGGTATCGCCCTGGTGGAGGGTACCATTCTGTACCAGCAGGGAGGCAACATACCCGCGGCCTTTATCCAGGGTCGCTTCCACGATACTTCCGGAGGCTTCACGGTCGGGATTGGCTTTCAATTCCAGCAGTTCTGCTTCCAGCAATATTTTTTCGAGGAGCACATCAATATTTAACCCGCTTTTCGCAGATATTTCCTGGCTCTGGTATTTACCGCCCCAGTCTTCCACCAGGAGGTTCATGCCGGCCAGTTGTTCTTTGATACGTTCAGGATTTGCGCCTTCTTTATCCACTTTGTTGATAGCGAATACCATTGGCAGACCGGCAGCCTGCGAGTGGGAGATGGCTTCTTTTGTTTGTGGCATGATAGCATCATCAGCAGCAATCACGATAACGGCGATATCCGCTGCTTTGGCACCACGGGCACGCATTGCGGTAAACGCTTCGTGACCGGGGGTATCGAGGAAGGTGATCTTTTTGCCGCTGGCTGTTGTTACCTGGTATGCACCGATGTGCTGGGTGATACCGCCGGCTTCACCGGCTACCACGTTTGCACTGCGGATATAATCGAGCAGGGAGGTTTTACCGTGATCGACGTGACCCATGATGGTTACGATCGGAGCACGTGGAACCAGGTCTGCAGGATCATCTACTTCGTCTTCATCATCAGTTTCTTCTGCATCTTCCAGACCAATGAATTCAACTTCGTATCCAAATTCGCCGGCAACCAGTTCTATTACTTCCGCATCGAGGCGTTGGTTGATAGATACCATGATACCGAGGCCCATACATTTAGAGATTACTTCCGCGAAGCTAACATCCATCAGGTTGGCCAGTTCGGATACAGAAACGAATTCTGTTACCTGGAGTTTGCTTTCTCCTCCATCGCCCTGGTTAATTTTCTGGTTGGCTCTTTCTTCGCGTTTTTCCCTGCGGTGTTTGGCTTTCACGTTTTTACCGCGACCGCCGCCACCGAGTTTGGCCATTGTTTCCTTGATCTTATTCTGGATCTCGTTCTTATCGATTTCTTTTTCTTCGGTAGTACGTTTATCCTCGCCGCGGTGCTGACCGGGTCTGTTGAAGTTGCCGCCCTGGCCTGGCCTGTTATAGCCACTGCCTTGTCCGGGTCTGTTTCCTCCACCCTGGCCACCGCCCGGACGGTTGTAACCGCCGCCTTGTCCGGCTGGTCTGTTACCGCTGCCTGGACCACCTTGTCCGGCTGGCCTGTTATAGCCTCCGCCCTGACCCTGGCCTTGTCCGGCCGGCCTGTTGTAACCACTGCCGGTACCTGTGTTGGCACCGCCTGGCCGGTTGTGCGCGCGGTTATCGCCCTGTGGACGATTACCACCCTGGTGTCCGCCGCGGTTATCATGGTGGGGGCGATTGCCGCCTTGTCCGCCATGTTGATGCGGGCGATGTTCGCCTGTTGCGCCGCCTTCTTTGCGGTCGCCTTCTTTAAAGTCTTTAGGCTGAACAGGTTCAGGTTTCTTTTCCACGATGATACGCTTGCGTTTGCGTTTCTCGTCCCTGTTAAAGTTGCTGTTCTTGTTATTATCGCGTCTGTCAGACTGAACTGGCAGCTCAATTTTACCGATTACTTTAGGGCCGGTTAATTTTTCGGCCTGGATATTTTCAATCACAGCAGCACCGGAGGCCTCGTCCTGTCCCTGTGAGGCGGCCGGAGGAGGTGTAGGTGGGGTGTTTTCGGCAGTAGAGGGTTTGCGATTTTCCGGTTTTACAACATTCTTAACAGGAATTTGCGCCGGTTCTTTGGCTGCAGCCGGTTTTGCCTCTTGTAATACTTCTTCCACTTTTTTAACTACAGGTTTATCTTCAACCGGTGCGGCTTTTTCCGTTTTGTCTGTCGTATCGGTCTTGTCTGTTTTCGCTACTTTCTCTGCCGGTGTAGTGGTTTCGGCTTTAGGGGCCTGTTCCACTTTATCAGCTTTGTCAACTGGTTTTTCAGTTGGCGCTGCAGTTGCTTCCTGTGCAGGCTTAGGTTCCGGCTTTTCAGCAACGGGAGGAGCAGGGGGAACCGCTGGTTTTTCTTCTTTTACCGGTGATTTTTCTGCTGCCTGTTGCGGGGCCGGGGTTTCTTCCTGGTCTTTTCTGGCAACTGGTTTTTTATTGCGGTTCAGTGCGTCCAGATCGATGGTGGTGATCACTTTAGGGCCGTTTATTTTCGGCGATTCAGTTTTCTTCACCGTGTCTGGTTCTGCCGGAGGAGGCGTTGCCGGCGCTTTGGGAACTTCCGCAACAGGGGGAGCTGTAACAACGGGTGGTTCAGGCTTCGGTTCAGCTTTTTCCTTTGCGGGTGGCGGAGTTGCCGGGGCAACATTCGCCTGTGGTTGTGGTTCCGGTTTAGGGGTTTCCTTAGCCGGTTCCGGTTTAGTTTCAGGCTTTGCTTCCTGTTTGGGAGCAGCAGCCGTCTCTTCTTTTTCTTTAGTATTATTCTTTTTAGCCGCCGCTTCCGCTTCCTCCTTTTCTTTCTTCTTCATCGTTTCTAACACGCTTCCTTTAGGCAGGGCTATCTGGTCGCTTTTGCGCTTGTTAGCCTTGTCCTGCTGGAACTCCGACTGCAGTGCTGTATACATAACAGCCGTAAGACGGGCATTGGGAGAACCAAAGCCGTCCATATCAAAGCCTTTATTGCCAAGGAAATCGATGAGGGTTTCCTTACCAATATTAAACTCTTTGGCTGCAGCCAGCAATCGTGGTGTGTTGTTTGTTGTTTCAGGCATATCGTATTTCGGGCCTCCCCTGTTTCCCGTTTCTTCAAAACGGGATGTTTTTTTACGTTTAAACAATAACTCGAAAAAATCAATTCCCTTTCTAATAAGGCCTTTACCTGGGAAGGGTTGTGGCTCGGCTTTATTCTTTGTCAAACTCTTCCTGTAATATTCTTCTTACATCCTGCACTGTCTCTTCTTCCAGATCGGAACGGCGAACCAGTTCTTCAACGGTCAGCTCCAATACGCTGCGGGCAGTGTCACAACCTATTCGTTTAAGCTCATCTATTATCCATTCTTCGATTTCATCCGAGAATTCTTCCAGATCGATATCAAATTCTGACTGTTCCTGTGCTTCATCACGGAACACATCAATCTCATAACCAGTCAGTTCACAAGCCAGCTTTATGTTTACTCCTTTTTTACCGATAGCCAGTGATACCTGGTCGGGGTTGAGGTAAACGGAAGCGTATTTGTTCTCGTTATCCACTTCCATACGGCTGATCCGGGCAGGTGTTAACGAACGCTGGATCAACAATTGAATGTTGGTGGTAAAGTTAATGATATCTATGTTTTCATTTCTCAATTCGCGTACGATACCGTGTATGCGGCTTCCTTTCATACCCACGCAGGCTCCTACCGGGTCTATACGGTCATCGTAGGATTCAACAGCCACTTTGGCTCTTTCTCCCGGTTCGCGAACAATTTTCTTGATAACAATCAGCCCGTCAAAGATCTCAGGCACCTCAATTTCCAGCAATTTAGCCAGGAAGGATGGATGTGTACGGGAGAGAATGATGAGTGGCGCGTTGTTTTTCATTTCTACTTTCTTCACCACCGCTCTTACGTTCTCCCCTTTCTTGAAATAATCTGTGGGGATCTGTTCAGATTTAGGCAAAATTAACTCATTCCCTTCATCATCAAGCAATAAAACTTCTTTTTTCCAAACCTGGTATACTTCGCCATTTACAATTTCACCTGCTTTATCGGCATATTTCTTTACCAGGATGTTCTTTTTCAGGTCGCCGATACGGGCAGATAAAGTTTGCTTTGCCGCCAGGATAGCCCTGCGGCCGAAGTCCATGATCTCTACTTCCTCATATAAATCCTCTCCTACCTGGTAATCCGGTTCTACCAGGATTGCTTCAGAATAGGCGATCTGGGCATTGTCATCTTCTACTTCCCCATCATTCACAATGGTTCGACGGCGTAATATTTCAAGGTCACCTTTTTCGGTATTTACAATCACGTCAAAATTCTCATCTGAGCCATACTTTTTCCGCAGAAGCGTTTTAAACACATCCTCCAGGACCTTCATCAATGTAGGACGGTCGATGTTTTCCGCCTCCTTGAACTCGGTAAATGACTCAATCAGGTTAATACTAGCCATGTTTAGTTGTTATATTTTAAAACACGATGCACACCTTTGTGTGCTTTATTTCATTAAGTTTTAAATCAGTTGACTTTTTTTCTTTCTTTTTGCCGATCAGTTCCTCGATGTTAATAGCATCTTCGGTAACCGTTTGCAGGGTGCCCTCCTTCACGGAGCCATCCAGCAGGGTAACTTCCACTTTACGACCAATATTTTTAAGGTATTGTCTGTGCAGTTTGAGCGGTTCATCCAGGCCTGCGGACGAAACTTCCAGGGAGAAATCATTATTCGGGAACAGTTCAGCCGCTTCCAGCAAAGGATATAACTGGCGGTTGAATGACACCAGTGTAGCCACCGGCACCCCTTTATCCCCGTCCAAAAAGAGCTTGATATTGTTAGTGGGCTTAATTCTGATGTCTACCAAAAAATTGTCGGGATCATTCGCCAGCAGTCCTTCTGCTATTTCCCGGATCGTTTTTATCACGTGTTCGTTTGCCATACAAAAAGCGCGAAGGGGACAATATCTCGTCCCCTTCGTTTGAATCATTTTTCCTCATACAAAAGTAGGATTTTATTTTGATTGAAAAACTATTTCTTTAACTTGTATCTAAATATTTATGGGAGATGCACCACCATCTTTCATATATATATTTAAAATATCTGACGTGACAACCCCTTTCTGGCGAAAAATAAATATTGAGCTGTTGGCATGGCCCCTGGGCCTAACCCTTCTATATTTGATGACTCCCGATGAAAATGCCGGCAGTTTGTGCCTGTTTAAAAATATAGGAATCCCCATTTGCCCCGGCTGTGGATTAGGCCATGGGATCCATTATTTTTTACACGGGCAGTGGAGCGCTTCCATCCACCATCATTGGTTGGCTCCCCTGACGGTGGTGGTGCTGCTGTACCGGATTGTACAACTGGCCAGGGACCAATACGCTGATTTTAAACAATCATAAACCCAACACTATGAACGATTTTTCATTTGCGATGCTCCCCGGGATCGAAACCGAGGAAATGATGTGGCTACAGGAGCTTACCAAGAGCTATTCCGCAGAGAACAAGCAGAGATTCCTGGCGGTATACCAGGGCAGACGCAAAGACCCGCAAACAATTCTTATCTGCAGCCTTATTGGTTTCCTGGGCTTTGCCGGTGTGCAACGCTTCCTGCTAGACCAGATAGCCATGGGAATTGTATACTTTATCACCCTGGGCTTTTGTGGTATCGGCACCATTATAGACGCCATCAATGCCCGTAAAATGGCCTGGCAGTTCAATAAGAAAGAAGCCCTGGCTTCTGCGGCTCTGCTTGGACTTTAATCTCTTCCGAAAGTTAAAAAAACCTTAAAATGAGGTGATTTTCAGGGAGTCGGAATGTATATTCCGCTACCTTCGTGTCATTATGTTAAGATTTTTTGTTTCTATATTTCTGGCCTGGCTGCTCTACAAACTGGTATTCGACCTGATCATACCAGGCTACAGGGTAACCAAGCAGGTACGCAGACAAATGAGCGATATGCAGGATCATATGCGACAGCAATATGAGCGGCAGAACGGCGGACAACCCGGCACTCAGCCACCCCCTCCGCAGCCTAAAAAAGCCGATAAAGGAGATTACATCGATTTCGAAGAAATTAAATAAAAAAAGGCCGGTAGATCACCGGCTTTTTTTATAGTGCCTTTTTGGGCTGAAAAATATCCATGATCGTTCGCGGCGCCTGCAGGTGAATGGTTTGTAACCCAACTGCCTTCGCCCCTTCTATATTAGGTAACGTATCGTCTATAAACAATGTTTCTTCCGGTAACAGCCCGTTTTCCTCCATTACCATGAGGTACGACTCTTTATCCGGCTTGCGGTAGCCCATCAGGTGGGAATAGTAAGCTTTGTCGAAAAAGCTGCCAAGTGAAGGAATACCCCTGCTTTCCTGCAATAACCGGTTGAAGGCCTCCAGGTGGATGGCATTGGTGTTACTCAACAGATACAGGTTGTAATGCTGCCGCAATTGTTGCAGTAGTTGTAGTCGCTGTAAAGGAAAATCCAGTAACATAGCATTCCATGCCGTTACTATCTGTTCGCCGGTAACCCCTTCGGGGACATGCTGCTGCATTTCAGCCAGAAATTCTTCCACGGAAACATGCCCTGTTTCCAGGCCGTTAAATAAGCTGGAACCATGAAACTGTGAATACAGCTCATTAAAATTTTTTACTCCCAACTGAGTGAATGCTTCACTGGTAAGCTGGTAATTGATGTTCAGGATAACGCCGCCTAAATCAAAAATAATATTCTTTATGCCTTGCATGTCGCAAATTTATTAATGATAGATGAAATTTTTTTAGGTTAATTCAATAAAATAATTAATTTTGCCGTCCCCTGAAAAGGGGAATCAGTTCTTCGGAACAGGTCCTATAGCTCAGTTGGTTAGAGCACCTGACTCATAATCAGGGGGTCCCAGGATCATGCCCTGGTGGGACCACGCAATAGAAAAGGCTTTCAGCGGATTGACGCGGAAAGCCTTTTTTCATTTGATACATGTTTTGATA
>NZ_DATCRD010000094.1:0-31835 GCF_036569185.1 Chitinophaga sp. | reverse complement strand
TGCATCGGTATTATTGTAATGCGTAAAACCAACCCGGAAATACCACGTGCATTTAAAACGCCGTGGGTGCCAATTATTCCTTTGCTGGGAGCGGCTTTCTGTCTTACAATGATCATCAGCTTAGGCATCGAAAACTGGGCGCGTTTGTTTGTTTGGCTGGGTATAGGCTTCCTGGTTTATTTCGGGTACAGTGTAAAGCACAGTAAGGCCCGTAAGATGCAGTAGTAACGGACAGTAAACTAAAATTTCCGGATATAATAAAAGCGGAGAACAGAACGAAGGATTTATCCCCGTTTTGTTCTCCGCTTTAGTTAAAATCAGGTAAATCCGCTATTCCGGTACCTGAAAATCCTTATTTTTGCGTTCTGTTTTTAAAAGTCACTATAATATATACCACTCCAATGGGAAGAATATTTGAAGTAAGAAAATCGACCATGTTTGCCCGCTGGGATAAGATGGCGAAAGCATTTTCAAGAATAGGTAAGGAAATAGCCATTGCCGTAAAGGCGTCTGGTCCTGATCCGGATAATAACCCCGCACTCCGTCGCTGCATTCTCAACGCGAAGAGTGTTAACATGCCTAAAGACCGTGTAGACGCAGCTATCAAGCGCGCCATGGGCAAAGACAAAACTGATTATGAAGAAGTGGTTTATGAGGGTTATGCTCCTCATGGAGTGGCGGTAATCATTGATACGGCTACCGATAATACCACCCGTACTGTAGCCAACCTGCGCATGCACTTTACAAAAGGCGGCGGCAGCCTGGGCAACAGCGGATCTGTTGGATTTTTATTTAACCGCGTAGGCGAGTTCAAAGTGAAGAATGCCGGCCAGGACCTGGAAGAACTGGAACTGGAGCTGATTGATTTTGGTTTGGAAGAAATTGGGGAAGACAGCGAAGGCAATATCATTATCCGGGCGGCGTTCACAGAATTTGGCAATATGGCTAAAGCCCTGGAAGAGAAAGGCCTGGAAGTGATCAGCTCAGAGCTGAAACGTATTCCAACCACTACTGTTGAGCTGAATGATGAACAGGCAAAAGAGGTGCTGGAGCTGGTAGACCGTTTAGAACAGGATGAAGATGTACAGCAGGTTTTCCACAATCTGAAATAGGATATTATTTCATATAAAAAAGGAAACGTCCGCTATAAAGGCGGACGTTTTCATTTGGTACGGTTAACTTTCTAAACCAAAAACAGCTAAACCTTAGCGATGGTGTGCGTGCGTCCCAGGTCATCTGCGATGAACATGAGCCCCTTACCGTGGTAGGTTTCAAGTCTTACGGCGGGGTCTTGCGCAATGTGTTTACGAAGACGGGTCAGATAAACGTCCATCACACGTGAAGCGAAAAAATCCTCCTGTCCCCAGATAACGGACAGGATATCATCTTTCTTCAGTTTTTTGTTTGAATTTTCGCATAGAAAGCGAAGCAACTCCGCTTCTTTTGGGGCCATACGAACATGGGAGTCGGCATCTTTATGCCTGATATGATATTGTGAATAGTCGAAGATCAGATTACTGATGGTGTACACAACACGGCGCTCGCTTTTCAGGAGGCGGCTGCGTTTCAGGTAAACTTCCACCCGGCAGATCATTTCCTGCATATTGAAAGGCTTGGTGATATAATCATCAGCGCCTGCTTCAAAGCCCTGCAGCCTGTCCTGCTCCAGGTAACGGGAAGAAGTAAAGATGATGGGAATGTTTTCATCCATAGAACGGATGTCCCCGGCGAGGGTAAACCCGTCTTTTTTAGGCATTACCACATCCAGTATGCACAGGTCAAATACATGTTTCTGGAATTTTTCCCAACCTTCCTGGCCGTTTTCACAGAAGTTGACATTATAACCGGCGCGCTCGAGGTGTCTTTTTACCACTTTGGCAAAAAATACATCGTCCTCTACCAAAAGAATGCTTGATTGCATGTAACGTTGGTTTTAAGCGAATGAATAGATTTTAGTTGTACATGTACCTTTTTATATAAGTGTAGCTGGTACCTTTATCCAAAAATAAATAACATAATCATAACACGGCCATCCATCCCTATTCACTTCTGAAGGTATCATTCATTTCAACCATTCAGTTCCGTGGTATACCCCGAAGCCCATTATTTTCTGTTTGCACTCTTCTTACTAAACTAATAACCTGTTTATTCGCTTAACGGGTAATCCTAATTGATAATATTTTTTGGATTTTTTTCAAGGAAGGCTTTAACGTTCTCTACCGAGGTATGCATCAGTCTTTTCCGGGCGGCCTGTGTAGCCCAGGCAATATGTGGAGTAATAATAGTATTGGGCGCAGTGATCAAAGGATTTCCTGCCGGCGGCGGCTCAACAGACAATACATCCAGTGCGGCGCCGGCGATAACTCCTTTTTCCAGGGCATCGGCCAGGTCGGCCTCCCGGATCAGCGGGCCGCGGCTGGTATTCACCAGGAAAGCATGCTTCTTCATGGTGGCCAGTAAGCCGGCATTTACAAACTCTTTGTTGGCGGGGTTCAGCGGGCAATGCAGGGAAACAACATCCGCTTCCCGGAAGCAGGTGGCCAGGTCCACAAAATCAACGCCGGGCATAGCATCTCTTTCCGGATGTTTATGATTGGCAATTACCCTCATCCCGAATGCCAGTGCGATACGGGCCACTGCCTGTCCTATCTGCCCCAGCCCTACAATTCCCAGCGTACTGCCAGCCAGTTCTGTAAGCGGCGTTTTCCAGTAACTGAAATCAATGCTGCTGCTCCACTCTCCTGCCCTTACGCTCTCTGCATGTAAACCGGTATGATGACATAATTCAAGGATCAGCGCAAAAGTAAGCTGGGCTACAGATGTAGTGCTGTAAGCCGGAACATTTGTTACCGGGATATGCCGGTTCCTTGCCTCCTGGATATCTACTATATTAAAGCCTGTAGCCGTTACGCCAATATACTCCAGCTGCGGCAGCTGCCGGATGGTTTCCCCGCTTACAATGGCTTTGTTGGTCAATATAATATGGGCATCCTTTGACCTTGCTGCTACTTCATGTTCAGGCGTACGGTCGTAGAACGTTACGTTGCCTAATGCCTGTAACCCGCTCCAGTCGAGGTCCCCCGGGTTCAGGGTATATCCATCCAATACTACGATATTTTTCATGGTCTTCGTTTTATGAAACAAGATACATCATACATGAAATAATCATTAACTCCGGGCACATCTCTTTTCGCATCCAAAAAATCAAGTCACCTTTGCTGCGCCATAATAGCACGATATCTACCTTAAGCCTGCAAACTGCTTAATTTAAGAAGCCACCATTCCAGCAGATAAAACGCTGTTACGGTGGCTTCGCCTATTAAAGGAAAAGCCGGTCCCTGTTAAGGATACCGGCTTTCGTATGATATAAAGATGCAACTATTCCTGCATCATCTCCATAATAACTTTTACAACATCTTCTGTATTGGGCTTGGAGAAATAATCCCCGTCGGAGCCATATGCCGGCCGATGCGCCTGTGCACTCATTGTGCGCGGAGCAACGTCCAGCCAACGGTAGCCACCCTGCTTTTCAATTACTTCCTGGAACATATAGGCCGTTCCACCTCCAGGCACGTCTTCATCAACAAAGAGGATCCGGTTGGTTTTCTGCAACGATTTCACAATACTCTGATGAATATCGAAGGGCAGTAAGGTTTGCACATCAATGAGCTCACAGGAAATACCTGTTTCTGTCAATGTTACCATTGCTTCTTCCACGATACGGGTCATAGAGCCATAGGTAACGATGGTTACATCAGTGCCTTCATGCAGTATTTCGGGGATGCCCAATGGCACGGTGTAGGTTTCCAGGTTAGCCGGTAATTTTTCCTTCAGGCGATAACCGTTTAAGGATTCAATGACCAGTGCGGGCTCATTGGCCTGCAGCAGGGTGTTATACATGCCGGCTGCCTGAACCATGTTGCGGGGCACACATACATGCATACCGCGAAGGGAATTGATGATCATGCCCATTGGCGATCCGCTGTGCCAGATGCCTTCCAGGCGATGGCCACGGGTGCGTACTATCAGCGGGCAGTGCATGATTCCTTTGGTGCGGTACTGCAGGGAAGCCACATCGTCGCTGAGTGGTTGCAGGCCATACAACAGGTAATCGAGGTACTGGATTTCAGCAATGGGGCGCAAACCGCGCAATGCCAGTCCTATGCCTTGTCCCATGATAGTTAACTCCCGTATACCGGTATCGGCTATACGTGTTTTACCATGTTTCTGCTGCAGTCCTGCAAAGCCCTGGTTTACGTCGCCAATTTTCCCAACATCTTCACCGAAAGCAAATACGCGTTCGTTGTTAGTGAACAGCTGGTCAAAATATTTATTCAGTACTTCATATCCGTTTACAGTGATGCTGTTTTCGTCGTATGCCGCCGGTACTACCGGTACATTCAGCGCAGAGTTAACGCCAGTGGCATGCAACAACGTATTATACACCTCTTTTTCGGCCGCCAGGTACGCATCATAGTATTGCTGTAATGCCTGTACGGCGCTCTCTGATTTCAGATGGCGGTGTTTCAGCAGGATCATAGCACCGGCCTTCAAAATATCGCGGCGAAGCGGTTCGCGGTTATTCTGAAGATCGCGGATGTAGGTGTTCACTGTATTGGTATCGGCGCCGGCAACATCTGCCACCGGTGCTGCCAGTGTTATAAACAACTGCACCTGTTCCTTAATCGGCGTGATATATTTTTCCCAGGCTGCTTTACGGGCTTCCTGTGCTTTTACTTTTGCTGCTGCTTCAACGGCCAGCAGGGTTTCTTCATCGCATAAAGCATTTTCGATGATCCAGGAACGCATCTTCACATTACAATCAAACTCCCGTTCCCAGGCAAGGCGTTCCTTACTTTTATAGCGCTCATGCGAACCACTGGTAGAGTGGCCCTGTGGTTGTGTGATCTCTTCCACATGAAACAGTGCAGGGATATGCGTTTCACGGATCTTGCGGATAGCCGCTTCAAATACTTCACACATGCCGGCATAATCCCAGCCTTTTACATTATATATATCAAAGCCGTTGGATTCTTCCGTTTTCCGGAAGCCTTCCAGCGCCGCGCTGATAGATCCTTTGGTAGTCTGGTATTTACGGGGCACAGAAATACCGTAGCCATCATCCCAAACAAAAACTGCGAGTGGCACCTGCAAAACACCAGCGGCGTTCATGGTTTCCCAGAAATGTCCTTCCGACGTAGAGGCGTCACCGATAGTAGCGAAACAGATTTCGTTACCGTTGTTGGAGAGATTTTTATATTGATGCAAGGCTTCTACCTCGCGGAACATTTTAGAGGCAAAGGCGAGGCCCAGTGCGCGGGGCATCTGTGCGGCCGTAGGGGCCATATCGGCTGCAGAATTTTTCATTTGCGCCAGCGGAAGCCAGTTACCATCCTGATCAAGATTAGGAGTGGCATAATGGGAATTCATCTGTCGCCCACCTGAAAATGGATCATTTTTCAGGTCAGGATCTGCATATAACTGCGAAAAGAATTGTTCGGGAGTGGCAATACCAGTGGCAAATGCAACAGTCTGGTCGCGATAATAACCGGAACGGAAGTCCCCTGGCTGAAAGTATTTTGACATTGCTATCTGCGCCACTTCTTTTCCATCTCCAAAAATGCCAAACTTTGCCTTACCTGTAAGCACTTCCTTACGGGCCAGCAGACTAACTTCCCTGCTTTCGCAGGCCAACCTGTAATCATTAAGCACTTCCTTGCGGAACTCTTCGAATGATAACCGGCTTTCTAAATTCATAGCTAGTTCGTTATTTTCTATCATGCCTCATGGTTAAAGTACAAAAGTAAGGTTAATTATACAGTTGAAAAATGCTGTAAATCTTTCATTTAAAATAATCTGATTTTTTTTAATAAGATTTTAATAAATTGTAAGGTTTATAATGCTTTTTGGCTGTAAATTTGTTCTAACCAAGAAAGATATCAATATTTTTTAACCGGTCGCTTTAAAACCATCATATGAAAATGAAAAAATTTATCTTATCCCTGTTTGCGAGCATGCTGCTGACTACTGCTTTGTGGGCTCAATCCGCTACTACACAGAATCCAGCAGATACAAAAGTGAAATTTGCCAAAGAAACGGTTGATTTTGGTAAAACTGAGTTAAACAAACCAGTTACCGTTGATTTTGAATTCACCAACATTTCCAAAGAGCCGGTACTGATCGAGGCAGCCCGCGCCAGTTGCGGTTGCACCACTCCAAAATGGACACAGGAGCCTATTTTACCAGGTAAAAAAGGTAAAGTAACTGCGAGTTACAGTGCAAACGGTTTAGGTCAGCAGAATAAAACCATCTGGGTAAAGTTCAGAGGCGTGGATCAGGACAAAGAACTGCACCTGACAGGTACAGTTGGTTCCAACAACAGGTAATTACCACACTTTAAACATACTAAGACCTTACAGCGCAATGCTGTAAGGTTTTTTTGTTGCCCATCGTATCCCCTATCTTTGCACAGCAAAAGATCAAAACAATTTTATGCCTACCATTAGCCAGAGGGGTGAGCAAATGCCACCTTCTCCCATCAGAAAACTTGTACCATTCGCCGAAGCAGCCAAGAAAAAAGGGGTAAAAGTATACCACCTCAACATCGGGCAACCGGACATCGAAACCCCTAAACCTGTACTGGATGCGGTACGCCATTCCGAGTTCAAGATCCTGGAATACAGTCACAGCGCAGGTTTTGAGAGTTATCGCCGTAAACTGGTTACTTATTATAACCGTTTCAATATTGCGGTGAACCATAACCAGATCATTGTTACCACTGGTGGTTCGGAAGCCATCGTATTTGCCTTTATGGCCTGCCTGGATCCGGGAGACGAGGTGATTGTTCCCGAGCCTTTTTATGCCAACTACAATGGTTTTGCCGTGGAAGCGGAAATAAAGATCAAAACCATTACTTCCAGTATTGAAACCGGCTTTGCATTACCGGCAATGGCTGATTTTGAAAAAGCCATTACTCCCCGTACCAAAGCTATCATGATCTGTAATCCCAATAACCCCACCGGTTATCTTTACAGCAGGGAAGAACTGGAAGTACTGAAGCAGCTTTGTCTGAAATACAACCTGTTCCTCTTCTCCGATGAGGCTTACCGGGAGTTTTGCTACACCGGCGAACATTTTTCAGCGATGAACCTGGAAGGTTTGGAAAACAATGTGATCCTGATGGATACCATTTCTAAAAGATACAGTGCATGCGGAGGCCGTATTGGCGCCTTTGTTACTAAAAACCAGTCTGTACTGGATGCCGCAATGAAATTTGCCCAGGCCCGTCTGAGCCCTCCCACTTTTGCGCAAATAGCCGGCGAAGCTGCAGTGGATCTGCCCACCGATTATTTCGACGGTATTAAAGCGGAGTATCTTAGCCGCCGCGACATACTGGTAAAAATGCTGAATGAGATTCCCGGGGTGTTTTGCCCTAATCCGGGTGGCGCTTTCTATGCTATGGCCAGGCTGCCGATTGATGATTCAGATAAATTCTGCCAATGGATACTGGAATCTTTCTCCTATGAAGGGCAAACAGTAATGATGTCGCCGGCAACCGGCTTTTATGCAACGCCTGGATTAGGAAAGAATGAGGTACGGCTGGCTTATGTATTAAATACAACAGACATTCGTCATGCAATGGTCTGCCTGGAAAAAGCGCTGGAAATATATCCCGGTAGAATTTCCAAATAATTTTTGATCATTTAACTAAGGATAAAATCCGGGTAGTAAGCCGTTAAATACATTATAATAAATTCTATATATGTATTTTTAAATAAAAATGCAATTATTTAACACCAACTACTTGGATTTTTGATATTTTGTTTCGTATATTTGATGTAGAAATAACAACAACGACAAAAATTATTTAATTATAAAAATATTTACAGATACGATAGGCTGCAAAATCTAAACTTGTTTAAGAAAAATTTAACCTGCATTATTTCTTATAACGTTTATTTGGTCCGACCTTTGAATTACTAAAACAAGAAGATTTATCAGTCTTCTGTAAAACTCAAAGATTAACTAAAACGTTTTAGCAAAATATCGTATTTTTGTATCAGTTTTTCATAACGTGGAATTTATAAAGGCAAACGGCTCTGATCGCAGAGCCGTATTTTTTTGCCCTAATCTCCCGTGCAACGATAGAAAATCAGTTGTATTTATAAATATTCTTAAAATATTCCCCTTAGCGTTTACCTTTTTTCTATAATATTGTTATGTAATAAAACGGGCGGAGTTACCGGCGCCAAGGCAATGGTAATATCCGTTTGTTTTCATAACGTGGAATTTTAAAATGCAAACGGTCCCGATTCCTCGGGACCGTCTTCATTCAAGCACTCGTCTTCCGGTTTTTTCAAACCGG
This sequence comes from Chitinophaga sp., assembly GCF_036569185.1. Lineage (GTDB taxonomy): Bacteria > Bacteroidota > Bacteroidia > Chitinophagales > Chitinophagaceae > Chitinophaga. The sequence goes on along the minus strand of NZ_DATCRD010000094.1, from coordinate 23,470 downwards.
TATATTAAATATTATTAGTTAGGCTTTATTCGCTTTGATCATCTCAAAAAAATCATCGAACAGATAACGGCTGTCGAACGGACCCGGAGTTGATTCAGGGTGATACTGTACACTGAATGCAGGTTTATTTTTGATACGGATTCCTTCTACCGACTGATCATTCAGGTTTACATGGGTAACTTCCACGTTTTCACTGGCTGCAACAGCTTTTGCATCTACGGCAAAACCATGGTTCTGGGTAGTGATCTCGCACAGGCCGGTTTTCAGGTTCTTTACCGGGTGGTTTAAACCGCGGTGGCCGTGGTGCATTTTGTAAGTAGGAATATCATTGGCAAGCGCCAGCAGCTGGTGCCCGAGGCAGATGCCAAACATTGGCCTTTCTGCAGCCAGGATCTTTTTCACTGTATCTACGGCATAAGTCAGCGGAGCCGGATCACCAGGACCGTTGGAAATAAAGTAGGCATGCGGTTTAAATTCCTCGCAAACTTCAAATGCAGTGTCTGTTGGGAACACCTGCAGGTAAGCGCCTTTTTCAGACAGGCATTTCAGCATATTTCTTTTCACGCCATTGTCGAGTACAGCAATGCGGATATCAGCAGCCGGATCGCCCACATTGTATACCTCCGGAGTGGTCACCTCTTTACAGAGGGCCAGTCCTTCCATAGAAGGAACTTTTGCCAGCTCAGCTTTCAGCTGCTCAACATCCAGGATGGAAGAAGAAATAATACAGTTCATAGCACCCTTACTGCGAATGTGGGAAACGAGCGCCCGGGTATCTACGTCATAAATGGCTACCAGGTTATTATCGGTCAGGAACGTTTCCAGCGACTCATCGGCCATTTTCCTGGAATAGTTATACGCGATATTTTTAGCGATCAAACCATTGATCTTCACACTGCTGCTCTCTACGTCGTCCTTTTTGGTGCCGTAGTTCCCAATGTAGCAGTTGTTCATTATAAGTACCTGTCCTTTATAAGAAGGGTCTGTAAACACTTCCTGGTAACCCGTCATACCGGTATTGAAAGCTAATTCACCGGCGGCTGTGCCAATTTTTCCAAAAGCTTTTCCCTGAAAAACCGTACCGTCTTCTAACAGCAGTATGGCAGGTTGGATGGTTCTTGTCTGAGGCATTTCTGGTATCTGTCTTGTTTTATATTTTAAAAAAAACCTTCAAGGGTACAAAATGCCCTGAAGGTTCGGATAAAAAACCGTGCAAAGGTATGAAATGCAACAGTTAATTACAGATTTTTTTTACCAGAAAGGGAGATGTTACTTAATTTTTACAGATTTAAGCACACGTTGCGCCACCTGGCGGCCCACAGGATCGTCTTCGCGGTAGTTAATCTGGATCTGCCAGCGGTTGCTACCTTTAATCATCACCAGGTTGCAAAAGGCCAGGCGGATGCCACCCTTATAGAGGTAATTTCCTTCTTCCAGCACTCCCTGCATACCAGAAATGAGCACTGGTATGGACTTACAGTCCATTTCCGTAGCTGTTTCCTTCAGCTGCAAACTTTTATGCGAAGCCGTTACCGCTTCTTCCAGGCTATTGGCCACATTACTGATGTAACTGAACATATTTACAGTAATGCGGATCCCACCTCCATCTTCATTACTATAGGTTTTCGCATATTCTATCATTTTCGCGTCCTCTCCCTCCAGCGGCTGATCATGTACCCAAAGCTTTACCGGCGTGCTGATTTCCAGGGCCTGTCGCCCTATAGTGGCAGTATGCCAGGTGCTGTACAAACTGGATGATGGTACTTTGGGATACAGGAAAGTAAACACAGCCCTTTTGCCAAACAGGCTACCTGTAACAGCAATCAACACAACAACAAGAGAAAAGAAAAGAACGATCTTTCCCTTATTGGCTGTTTGCAACTGGTGTTTTATCCGGTATAACGGGCCTGTGTTTGTTTTTTCTTTCAGGGAGATACCTACTGCCTGGCAATATTCCGGGAATGTGGCCATTGGATGCTGCTTTTGCCAGCCGGCAAAGCTCTGTGGGAGCTTCTTTCCACAGGCATCACAAAAGGTAAGGTATTCAGATTTAAGCGGATTGGGCTGACCACAATTATCACAGTGCAGGTATTTCATAGGGATATTCGTTAAAGCTGGTGTAATATTACGAAATATATGCATTTATTAGTGCATAAAAAAGGACAAAGCCAGGCTTTGTCCTTTTTCGTATCGTTTGATATAAGATTACTCAGCAGATTTTTCTTCTGTTGCAGTATCAGCAGCTTTGGTTTCAGTTGCTTCTTCTGCTTTCTTCTTAGCACCACCGGCACGACGGGTTTTCTTAGCCGCAGCTTTTTCTTCTGTTTTACCGTAGATTTCGTTGAAGTCTACCAGTTCAATCAGTGCAACTTCTGCGTTATCGCCCACACGTTTGCCCAGTTTAATGATACGGGTATAGCCACCAGGACGGGTAGCTATTTTTTCGCTGATCGTTCCGAACAGTTCCTTGATAGCTTCTTTATCCTGCAGGTAGCTGAACACAATTCTACGGTTGTGGGTAGAATCGGTTTTACCTCTTGTCAGCAGCGGCTCAACATACACGCGGAGTGCTTTCGCTTTAGCGAGTGTAGTGGTGATACGTTTGTGGCTGATCAGTTCGCAAGCCAGATTGGACATCAGGGCTTTACGATGAGAAGCCGTTCTGCTTAATTTGTTTAATTTAACTCCGTGACGCATGACATTTTGTTTTAACCCTTACACCGTGTCAGGAATTGTAAGGTACTTGTTAATTATAAAATAGTTAAGCCAAAGCAATGCGGATGCAACGGCTTTGGCTTAACAGATAAAATACTATTCTTCTTCGAGTTTCAGTTTAGACAGATCCATACCGAAGTGCAGACCTCTTTCGCCTAATACCTGTTCAATTTCGCTGAGTGATTTCTGGCCGAAGTTTCTGAACTTCATCAGTTCTTCCTGTTCGTACTGTACCAGTTCGCTGAGGGAATTGATTTTAGCAGCTTTCAGACAGTTGAAAGCACGAACGCTCAGATCGAGGTCTTCGAGCGGTGTTTTCAGTATCTTACGCAGTTGCAGTGTTTGTTCGTCTACAACGTCTTCTTTTTCAGTGTCTTTAGTATCAAAGCTGATGTTTTCATCAGTAATGATCATCAGGTGCTGAATAAGGATGCGGGATGCTTGTTTTACAGCTTCTTCCGGGTGGATGGTACCGTCAGTGATCACCTCCATAACGAGTTTCTCATAGTCAGTTTTCTGTTCCACACGGGTGTTTTCTATACTGTACTTTACGTTCTTGATCGGCGTAAAGATAGAGTCGATCGCAATGTAGCCAAATACTGCATCTTTGGGTTTATTTTCCTCAGCCGGAACATAACCACGGCCTTTACCGATAGTCAGTTCGATATCCAGCTTGGCAGAAGGGTCCAGGGTGCAGATCAACAGTTCCGGATTCATGATCTGGAAAGCGCTGGTGGCTTTTTCAATCATATCAGCGCGGAACTCTGTTTTACCCTTGATGGACAGTGTGATCTTTTCGTTCGTTACATCACTCTCAGAAATCCTCTTGAAGCGAACCTGTTTCAGGTTCAGGATGATTTCAGTAACGTCTTCAGTAACACCTTTCAGTGTAGCGAACTCGTGATCGGCTCCTTCAATTTTAATACCCACAATGGCATAGCCCTCCAAAGAAGACAACAGTACGCGACGTAACGCATTACCGACAGTCACAGCATAACCTGGTTCTAATGGACGGAATTCGAATTGAGCTTCAAAGTCGGTAGACTTCTGCAATACGATCTTATCAGGTTTCTGGAAATTTAAAATTGCCATTGATATGATAGATTTATTTGTTAAATATGAGGTTAGTCCATGACCTTCTGGCCATGGACTAATTATTTATTACTTAGAGTACAATTCTACGATCAGTTGTTCCTTGATGTTTTCAGGAACGTTCTCTCTCTCAGGATAAGCAATGAATACACCTTTCATTTCTTTCTCGTTCCAATCCAGCCAGCTGAATTTAGGATTTTTTCCACGGATAACGCTGGTCAGTGCAGAATTGTTTGCGGTTTTATTTTTCAGGCTGATAACGTCTCCTGGTTTCAGTTGGAAAGAAGGAGTGTTAACAACGATACCGTTAACAGTAACGTGTTTGTGAGAAACCAGCTGACGGGCAGCAGGACGGGAAGGAGCGATACCCAGGCGGAAAACAGTGTTATCCAGACGGGCTTCGAGTAATTTGATCAATACTTCACCGGCAACACCTTTTCTACGGGTAGCTTCATCAAACAGGTTACGGAACTGGCGCTCCAGCAAACCATAAGTGTATTTTGCTTTCTGTTTTTCTCTCAGCTGCAGTGCGTATTCGCCTAATTGTTTGCGTTTACGGTTAGCACCGTGCTGACCCGGAGGGTTGCTGTTCTTACTTAAATACTTGCCATTACCGAGAATGGGCTCACCAAAAATTCTGGAAATTTTGGTTTTTGGTCCTGTGTACCTTGCCATGTTTTAAATATACTTTAGATTTTTTAGTTAATGATGCATGCTCTTCAAAAAATCTGAAAACCTGATCATGCACCCATTTATTAATTATATTACAAAGTCCAGATACCAAACTTCTAATGAAATCTGGTATCTGGATGCTGTAAATATATATTACTATACTCTTCTCTTCTTAGGAGGACGGCAACCGTTGTGAGGTAAAGGCGTAACGTCTTTAATCATGTTCACTTCGATACCGGAGTTAGCGATAGCGCGGATAGCACTTTCACGACCAGCACCAGGGCCTTTTACAAATACATCTGCTCTTTTCAGACCTGAGTCCATTGCAACCTTAGCAGCATCCTGTGCAGCCAGCTGAGCAGCGTATGGAGTGTTCTTCTTAGAACCTCTGAAGCCCATCTTACCAGCAGAAGACCAAGAAATAACCTGACCATGCTTGTTGGTGATGCTCACAATGATGTTGTTAAAGCTAGCAGAGATATGAACATCTCCGTAGTTATCTACCTTTACTACTCTCTTTTTATTAGCAGCAGTTTTTGTATTATTTGCTTTTGCCATAATGATTTAAATTCCAAATATGAAATTCCGCATCCCAAATTACACGACTCAAGGTCATTGAAACCCCTCAGATTCGGACTTGGGATTTCAACCTGGGATTTTATTTATTATTTCTTAGTTGCTTTTTTCTTACCAGCCACTGTCTTACGTTTACCTTTACGGGTACGGCTGTTGGTACGTGTACGCTGACCTCTTACCGGTAAGCCTTTCCTGTGACGCAAACCGCGGTAGCAAGCGATATCCAGCAAACGCTTGATATTCATTTGCACTTCGGAACGCAGTTGACCCTCTACCTTAAACTCACCGTTAATAATGTTACGGATGGCAGCCTGCTCATCATCATTCCATTCACGCACTTTTTTGTTTACATCAATTTCCGCCTTGTTCAGGATATATTGGGCGGTAGAACGGCCTATACCAAAGATATAGGTGAGGCCAATTTCTCCTCTTTTATTTTTAGGAAGATCTATACCGGCTATACGTGCCATATTTCTATTTTAGATTTTATGATTCTGATTAAAAAATCAAATTCCGTTAGGGGAACCGATTAACCCTGGCGTTGTTTAAAACGAGGATTCTTTTTGTTGATCACCAACAAAACACCTTTTCTACGAACTATTTTACAATCCGCACTTCTTTTTTTGATTGCAGCTCTTACCTTCATGATTAATACTTTATAAAAGGTTATGATATTTGTTAAATTATTGTTCCAATCCCCTCAACGCTCTTTCCTGCTTATTTGTATCTGAAAATTATACGGCCTCTTGACAAATCGTATGGGCTCATTTCCACGCCAACCTTATCTCCTGGCAGAATGCGTATATAGTGCATTCTCATTTTTCCAGAAATGGTGGCCAGGATCTCATGCCCGTTTTCCAATTTTACACGGAACATAGCGTTCGACAAGGCTTCTAATATAATTCCATCCTGTTTAATGAGTGCCTGTTTTGCCATAAAAATTTTTAGGACTGCAAAGATAGCATTTATCTTTTGAAATAGAAAAATTTACCCGGATTATTATTATAATTGCCAGTTTTTTTGCCAAAACCTATCGTTTTACCTCTAAAAACCCCTACTATATTAGATAATTCCAAAGCCAACTACTAGTAATTTGAATTCAATTCGGGGTTATTCTTCTCCTCTTTTTCTATATCTACGAAGGTCGACAATACATCTGCCCTTCCTTTTCCAACGGCAACAGTGTGTTCAAAGTGTACAGACGGGCTTCCATCGCGGGTAGCTACCGTCCAGCCATCTTCGAGGTATTCCACATCCTTGGAGCGGAGATTGATCATAGGCTCAATGGCTATCACCAGTCCTTCCTTCATTACAGGGCCACTCCCCCTCTTTCCGTAGTTAGGTACCTGGGGATCCTCATGGAGGTTCCGGCCCAGGCCATGCCCTACGAGTTCCCTTACTACGCCATAACCACGCTCCTTCTCAGTATACTCCTGGATAGCATAGGAGATATCCCCTATCCTGTTGCCAACAACCGCCTTCTCTATGCCTTTGTACAGTGAGGCTTTGGTGGCCGTCATCAGGCGGAGCACGTTTTCTGGCACATTACCAATGGCGAAGGTATAGGCGCTGTCTGAATGAAACCCATTCATATACACCCCAACATCTACGGTAAGGATATCACCGTCTTTCAGCACATATTTATTTGGAATGCCGTGTACTACTTCTTCATTTACGGAGATGCAGCAGGCATTCGGAAATCCTTTATAATTCTTGAAGGAGGGAGTTCCACCATTTTCAACGATAAATTTATCAGCAACTGCGTCCACCTCCAATGTGCTCATACCTGGTTTCAGGGTCCTGGCCACTTCAGCCAAGGCTGCACTCAGGAGCAGGGCACTTTTACGTATCAACTCTATTTCTTCCTTCGTCTTATAGTGAATCATAACAACCCTTTTCATTCATGTTAGCAGCTAAGCCTGCTTATAAGCCGGCGAAGGACTAACTGTTCTTTATTCAAAAATAATATAGCCACCAAAGCGGAAGGCTTCTGTGGCTATTTTATTGTTCTTGTAACACTTTTGTGCTCAATTACTTATGCATTAGCCGGGGCAGTTCTGCCTTTGATACGGCCGGTGCTCATAAGACCGTCGTAATGACGCATTAACAGCTGGCTTTCAATCTGTTGCAGTGTATCCAGGATAACTCCCACCATGATCAGCAGGGATGTACCTCCGAAGAAAGTAGCAAAGTTACTGTTCACCTTGAAAGCGGCAGCCAAACCAGGCATAATACCCACCAGCGCCAGGAAAAAAGCGCCAGGCAGTGTAATACGGTCCATTACAGCACCGATATAATCGGCTGTAGCTTTACCAGGTTTAATACCAGGAATGAACCCGTTATTACGTTTCATTTCATCCGCCATTTGGGTTGGATTGAAAATCAACGCAGTATAAAAGTAAGTGAATACGATAACGAGTACTGCATAAATCAGGTTATACCAGCCATTTGTATGATCACTGAAGATGCGGATAAAGCCGGACGCACTTTCTGAAGAAGTGGCAAAGCCTATTGCAGTAGCAGGGATGAACATGATAGCCTGGGCGAAGATGATAGGCATTACACCGGCAGCATTCACTTTGAGGGGAATGAACTGGCGTACACCACCATACTGTTTGTTACCTACAATACGTTTGGCATAATTCACCGGTATTTTCCTGGTACCCTGAACAAGCAGGATAAGGCCTACAGTGATTAAAATAAAGATGGCAATTTCAATAAGGAACAGGATCGGTCCACCCGCTTCACCTGCAACTTTACTGGAAAATTCTGCGACTAAAGCCTGTGGCAAACGGGCAAGGATACCCATCATGATAATGATAGAGGTACCATTACCAATTCCTTTGTCTGTGATCTTTTCACCGAGCCACATTACGAACAGGGTACCTGCAGTAAGTAAAACGGTGGTAGAAAGCCAGAAGAAAAAGGTGCCATATTCGGCAATAATAGCGCCACCTGATTGATTACGCAGATAAGCAACGTAAGCACTCGCCTGGAAACCTGTTACGATAACTGTGAGGTAACGGGTGAACTGGTTAATTTTTTTGCGGCCGCTTTCACCTTCTTTCTGCATTTTCTGGAATTGCGGAACAGCTATGGTTAATAACTGAATGGCAATGGACGCAGAGATGTATGGCATAATACCCAATGCGAATATGGAGGCCCTTGAAAACGATCCGCCGGCGAACATATTAACCAAACCCAGGATACCCTGATTAGAATTTTTCTCAAAGTCGGTGAGCGCATTTGCATCAATGCCGGGCAAAGCGATATAGGATCCTACGCGGTAGATGAGGACCAGGAGCAGGGTGGTCAGGATGCGGTTACGCAAATCCTCAATACTCCAGATATTCTTAATCGTTTCGATAAATTTCTTCACAGGAAGATAAAGGTTTAATAGCGCTATTAAATATGAAAAGACGCACTACTCCGTAGGCGTCTCCTCAGTCGTAAAGTCTTATACCAGTTCTACTGATCCACCTGCTGTTTCGATGGCCTGTTTAGCTTTCTCGCTGATAGCGTTAACCTTAACAGATACTTTGGTTTTGAGCTCGCCGTTAGCAAGGATCTTAACCTTAGCGGTTCTGTTAATCAGACCGTTCATGAACAGGTTTTCCAGATTAAACTCCTGAAGGCCATATTTTTCAACTAAATGATCCAGCTGACCCAGGTTGAAAATTGTGTATTCTTCACGGTTATTATTCTTGAAACCGCGTTTTGGCATACGGCGTTGGATTGGCATCTGGCCACCTTCGAAGCCTCTCTTGCTGGCATAACCAGCGCGTTGCTGGATACCTTTGTTACCTTTTGTAGAGGTACCACCTTTACCGGAAGCCTCACCACGTCCGAGACGTTTTTCTTTATGTACAGCGCCTTGTGCAGGCTGTAATGAATGCAGATTCATAGTTTAATTGTTTTTACTTGCGCGGAAATTAACCGCTCGCTTTATACTAAAATAAAAATGGTAAAGTCACAAATGTAAAGGTAAGATTATCAACAGACAATCCCACAGCAGTGTTACTTAATTAAGCGTTAACTGTTTCTACCGTTACAAGGTGATTAACCTTACGGACCATGCCCAGGATCTGAGGTGTAGCTTCTACTTCAACAGTAGCATGCATTTTAGTCAGGCCCAGCGCCTTCAAGGTCAGTTTCTGCCTTTCAGGACGGTCTATACCACTTTTCACTTGAGTGATCTTAATCTTTGCCATAAATCCCTATCCGCTAAAAGCGGAGTAATTTAATTGTTAATGAATTATTTTCAAAATTTCCAGGCGATACCCGCTTTCCGGCGGGTTAGTATCAACCGTTGAAAACTTTCTTCAGGGAAACGCCTCTTGTTTTAGCGATGCCAATAGGTTCGCGTAACAAGCCTAAAGCTTTGAAGGTAGCTTTCACCACGTTGTGTGGATTAGCGGAACCCAGAGATTTAGCGAGAACGTCGGTTACACCAACGCTTTCCAGTACTGCACGCATGGAACCTCCTGCGATCACACCTGTACCGTGAGCGGCTGGTTTGATCAATACTTTGGCGGCGCCTTCTTTAGCAAACTGATCATGAGGGATGGTACCGTGCATAACAGGAACCTTGATCAGATTCTTCTTAGCATCGTCTATACCTTTGGTGATAGCCTGCTGTACTTCTTTGGCTTTACCAAGACCATGACCAACAACGCCGTTTTCGTTACCTACTACTACCAGCGCGGAGAAACTGAATGTACGACCGCCTTTGGTGGTTTTAGTAACACGGTTGATCGCCACTACTTTCTCTTTCAGCTCCAGATCACCAGCCTTTACTTTATTGAATGAATTCTTTGCCATTTTATTTTATAAGAATTACTTGTTCAGAATTATAAGATTCGGACTCCGTGATTAAAACTGAAGACCGCCTTCTCTTGCTCCGTCAGCTACGCTTTTCACGCGGCCATGATATAAATAACCACTTCTGTCGAAAATGCAGGTGGTAAGACCCAGTGCCAGTGCTTTTGCAGCCAGTGCTTTTCCTACCAGTACAGATTTTTCAGTTTTGGTACCTGCCTGTGCTTTGATATCCTTATCACGGGAAGAAGCTGCGGCCAGGGTAGTGCCATTGGTATCATCGATCAACTGCACATAGATATCGCTGTTGCTGCGAAATACAGATAATCTTGGTTGCTTTGCAGTGCCGGAAATTTTCTTACGGATGCGGTAGCGGATTTTCTGTCTCCTGTTAACTTTTGTGCTCATTTTGAGTTTTATTTTATAACCCCGATGCTGCCGGGGTATCTGTTAAAATCAGCTAACCAGCTATAATAGCTGATTAGCCAATTAAATATTTTACTTACCGGCTGATTTACCAGCTTTCTTACGTACCACTTCATCGCTGTAGCGAACACCTTTACCTTTGTACGGCTCTGGTTTACGCAGGCTACGGATTTTAGCGGCTACCTGGCCCAGCAACTGGTTATCGATACCTTCCAGCATGATCTTAGGGTTCTGACCTTTTTCTGTCAGGGTAGAAACCTTCAGTTCTTTCGGAATTTCGAAAACGATATTGTGAGAGTAACCTAAAGCGAGATCCAGTAACTGACCGCTGTTTGCTGCTTTATAACCAACACCCACCAGTTCCAGTTGTTTTTTGAATCCTTCAGTAACACCCTGAACCATGTTGGCCAGTAAAGCGCGGTATAAACCGTGGAGTGCTTTGTGGCGGATCTGTTCGGTTGGGCGGATCACTGTTAAAACGCCGTCCTTCACCTCAATTTTCATATCCCTGTCGATGCTTCTTTTCAGTTCACCTTTAGGGCCTTTTACGGTTACTTCATTGGTAGGAGAAACAGTAACTGTAACTCCGCTGGCCAATTTGATAGGACTTTTACCTATACGAGACATAACTTTAATTTAAAGTTGTTTGATATTGATGTACCGGTTATCCGTGTTCAGCGCCGTATAGAGAGCTTAATTGTCAGATAACTTGAGTGAATGACCGGTTGGATAACAACCAGTCATTCAATATATTAATAGACGAAGCAAACTACTTCGCCACCTACGTTTTGAGCTTTTGCTTCCTTATCGGTCATTACACCTTTGGAAGTAGAGATGATCGCTACGCCTAAACCGTTCTTCACGCGCTTAAACTCATCTGGTTTAGCGTACTGACGCAGACCTGGGCGGCTGATGCGTTGTAATTCCTTGATAGCGGGTTCTTTGGTGATCGGATCGTACTTCAAAGCGATTTTGATAACGCCTTGTTTAGTATCTTCTTCGAATTTGTACTTCAGGATATAACCTTTGTCGTACAGAATTTCTGTAATACGTTTTTTCAGCTTGGAAGCCGGAATTTCCACAATCCTGTGGGTGGCCATTTGCGCGTTCCGGATGCGTGTCAGGAAGTCTGCTATTGGATCAGTAACCATTGTTGTAATAGTTTGATAAATGTTTACAATGCGATATCCAATCGTAATAAGATGGGAATCAAATAACTTTTTTGGATTTATTCATCCGGTAGTGCCCGGGCTGATAAATACCTTGAATTACCAGCTGGCTTTTCTAACGCCAGGGATTTTACCTGCGAGTGCCAGGTCGCGGAACATGTTCCTGCAGAGGCCGAAGTGACGCATGTATCCTTTAGGACGACCGGTCAGCTGGCATCTGTTTTTCAGACGAACAGGAGAAGCGTTTTTTGGAAGTTGATCCAGTGCAGCGTAGTCACCGGCAGCTTTCAGGGCAGCGCGTTTTTCTGCAAACTTAGCTACCATAGCTTCTCTTTTCCTTTGTCTGGCTTTTACGGATTCTTTTGCCATAATTATATTATCGTTTCGATTTACTGATTATCTTTTTTCATATTCCTGAAAGGCATGCCCATTTCCTTCAGCAGCTCGTAAGCTTCTTCGTTGGTAGTGGCAGTGGTAACGAAGGTGATATCCATACCGGACATTTTCGTTACTTTATCGATATCGATTTCAGGGAAGATGATCTGTTCAGTGATACCCATAGTGTAGTTACCACGACCGTCAAATGCTTTTTCGTTCACGCCTTTGAAGTCACGTACACGTGGGAGGGATACCGCGATCAAACGATCCAGGAAGTCGTACATATTAGTGCTGCGTAAAGTTACACGTGCACCGATAGGCATGTTCTTTCTGAGTTTGAAGTTAGAGATATCCTTTTTAGACAGGGTAGCGATAGCTTTCTGACCAGCGATGCGTGTCATTTCATCTACAGCAATGTCTACCAGTTTCTTATCGCCTACTGCACCATTGATACCCTGGTTCAGGCAAATCTTTACCAGGCGAGGAACCTGCATTACACTTTTGTAGTTGAATTTCTTCATCAGTGCAGATTTAACTTCCTCGTGGTATTTGGTCTGCAGTCTCGGAGTATATTTTGTGTTTGACATTATTTAATTTCCTCCCCTGATTTTTTAGCGATACGAATTAATTTACCGTTTTCTCTCTGCCTGTTAACCCTGGTCGGTTTACCAGCTTTAGCATCCCACAGCATCACATTAGAGATAGCGATAGGAGCTTCCTGCTTAACAATACCACCTTTGGTATTCTGGGCAGTAGGCTTTGTGTGTTTGGTAATAATGTTAACGCCTTCTACAAGAATGCGGGCTTTAGCAGGATCCACTTCCAGCACTTTACGTGCTTTGGTTCTGTCCTTGTCATCGCCGGCAATTACCGCAACCAGGTCGCCTTTCTTAATGTTAAATTTAGGCTTAAATCTAGTTTTCATTACTTTGATTTATTTATAAACGCCAAGCGAAACAATAGTTTCGCTTGATTAATGTTTTTTCTCGTTTTGCAAACGGGCTGCAAAGATAAGAAATATTTTCGGATTTCGGGATTTTGGCTTTTTTTGACAAAAATCATAAAAATTCCAAAATCCCTGTACCGCCATATTTATTATAATACCTCAGGAGCGAGGGAGATAATTTTCATATATCCCTTGTCTCTCAGCTCACGTGCAACCGGACCGAAAATACGGGTACCGCGAGGTTCGTCTGAGTTATTGAGCAGTACAACCGCGTTATCATCGAAACGGATATAAGAACCGTCTTTACGACGTAATTTGTTCTTTGTTCTTACGATTACAGCTTTGGTCACCATACCTTTCTTCACACCACCGCCTGGCATTGCATCCTTAACGGTTACTACAATTTTATCGCCTACGGCTGCGTAGTCCTGACCGGAGTTACCTAATACGCGGATGCACAATACTTCTTTGGCACCGCTGTTATCAGCTACACTCAGTCTTGATTCTTGTTGTATCATCGAAATGAGATTTGATATTGTTTAATCAGCGGCTGGCACCGGGATCGCCGGCAGCAGCTTGAAACAAATAAATAATTATTTTACTTTAGCGATTACTTCTACCAGTCTCCAGCATTTGTTCTTGCTCAGAGGGCGGGTTTCAGCGATTCTAACGGTATCGCCGATGCTGCACTCGTTCTTGTCGTCATGCGCCATGAACTTGGTAGTTTTTTTCACGAATTTACCATAGATCGGGTGTTTCACCTTACGCTCCACCTTAACGGTAATGGTTTTATCCATTTTGTTGCTGGCAACCACACCAATCCTGGTTTTTCTTAATTTTCTTTCGGTCGTCATTGTTGAAAGTTATTTAACCCTCCGGTGAGGAGGTCATAAATTGTTATACTAATGCTATGTCAGCAGCCCCGGGCTTACCGGGACTGAAGATTTAGAAGCCCAGTTGTCTTTTACGCAGTTCGGTGTTCATCCGAGCGATATCGCGTCTTACAGCGCGGATGCTCATTGGATTTTCGATTGGCGTAATTGCGTGACCAAAGGTCATTTTTTTCAAGCGGAGTTCTTCTGCAGAGATTTTCTCTTTCAGATCCTGTTCGCTCAGGCCTTTCAGTTCCAGCTTTTCTTTTGCCATTGTATTGAGTTTGATTCGGTTAGCTGCCGGGGCAGTGTTACCGGATTTTAGTTATTGTGTACCTGTAATTAAGCTACGTAGTCGCGGCTGGTTACAAATTTTACTTTGATGGGCAGTTTTTGTGCTGCGAGTTCCATTGCTTCTTTTGCTACCTGTAAGGGAACGCCATCAGCTTCAAATAAAATTCTACCTGGCTTTACAACTGCTGCCCAATGGTCAGGAGCACCTTTACCTTTACCCATCCTCACTTCCAAAGGCTTAGCAGTGATAGGTTTGTCAGGGAATATGCGGATCCATACGTTACCTTCACGTTTCATATGCCTTGTCAGCGCAACACGTGCAGCTTCGATCTGCCTGTCGGTGATCCACTTAGGTTCTAATGCTTTAAGACCGAAAGTACCAAAGGAGAGGGTAGCGCCTCTTTTAGCGTTCCCTTTGATGCGGCCTTTGTGCATCTTCCTGTGTTTCGTTCTTTTTGGCTGTAACATCGTCTATGTTGTTAATGTTAATAGTAATTGTTAATGTCTGCTGAACCGCCAGATACTATCTGCGGCCACCGCCACGGTGTTCTCCACCGCCTCTTCTTTCGCCACCACCGCGGTTGTCTCTGCGTTCACCGTGGTGTTCTCTTCTTTCGCCACCATGACCAGTGCCACGGTTATCACCTTCCTTACCGGTTAAAACGTTCGGGTTGAGATCACGTTTACCCAGTACTTCACCTTTACAGATCCATACTTTGATACCGATCTTACCATAAACGGTTAATGCGAACAGGGAAGCGTAGTCGATATCCATACGGAAAGTATGTAAAGGCACGCGACCTTGTTTCATTTCTTCGGAGCGGGCAATTTCAGCACCACCTAAACGGCCGCTGATCTTAACCTTGATACCTTCTGCGCCCATTCTCAGAGCGGTAGCAATCGCCATTTTGATAGCACGTTTGTAGTTAATACGGCTTTCAATCTGTTTTGCGATTGTTTCAGCAACGATGTTAGCATCCATTTCAGGACGACGGATCTCCAGGATGTTGATCTGTACATCTTCTTTGCCTGTCAGCTTCTTCAGCTCTTCTTTGATGCGATCAACTTCGTTACCGCCTTTACCAATGATGATACCAGGCTTAGAAGTATGAACAGTGATGATTAACTTACCTAAAGTTCTTTCGATCACAACTCTTGAGATGCCACCTTTGTTGATACGGGCATTCAGATAAGTTCTGATCTTGTTATCTTCGATCAGTTTGGTCGCAAAATCTTTTTTGCTGCCATACCAATTAGAGTCCCATCCTCTGATGATACCTAACCTGTTACCAATAGGATTTGTTTTCTGACCCATGTTCTGGTTATTTGTCTATTAGTTTAATAGTTTTGTTTCTGTTTCGTTTCCGGTTTGCACTGAATTACTGTGCTTTACCATCCACTACGATCGTTACGTGGTTACTTCTCTTGCGGATACGGTAACCCCTTCCCTGCGGAGCCGGGCGCATTCTTTTCAGGGTGCGGCCGCCATCAACAAAAACGGTTTTTACGATCAGGTTAGCATCTTCTACCCTTGCACCTTCGTTCTTCACTTTCCAGTTTGCGATAGCGGATATCAACAACTTCTCTAAAGGTACGCTTGGGTGTTTCGGATGGAATTTCAAAATATTCAAAGCCTTTTCCACATCCAGTCCACGGATTAAGTCCGCGAGCAAACGCATTTTGCGGGGAGATGTAGGATTATTATTCAGCTTAGCTACTGCTTCCATTGTTATTAATTTCTTTTATTATTTAATGTCTGATGTCTGGTGTTTGATGTTCCGGTTTGAAACCAATACTTCAAACCTCAAACCTCAGACTATAATTTACATTTTCTTGTTAACGTGTCCTCTGAAGTTACGTGTAGGTGCAAATTCGCCCAGTTTATGACCAACCATAAATTCCGTTACATAAACAGGAATAAATTTGTTGCCATTGTGAACGGCGAAAGTGTGACCAACGAAATCAGGCGTGATAGTAGAACGACGGCTCCAGGTCTTGATAACAGTACGCTTGGTGCCGGTATTCATTTTTTCAACTTTAGTCTCTAATTTCTGGTCTACGTAAGGACCTTTTTTTATGGAACGAGCCATGTCTTACTGATTTATGATTTTTCAAACCCGGGATCCGGTATTGCTACCGGAGCCCTGATTCAGAAATATTATAATTTTTTACCGTTTTTTCTGCTAATGATCAGCTTATCAGAACTCTTATGCGGCTTTCTGGTTTTCAGACCTTTCGCATATTTACCAGTTCTTGATCTTGGATGGCCTCCGGAAGATTTACCTTCACCACCACCCATCGGGTGATCTACAGGGTTCATAGCCACACCACGGTTGCGGGGGCGGATACCTCTCCAACGGTTAGCACCTGCTTTACCGATTGATTGCAGGGCGTGATCGGAGTTAGAAACAGTACCTACGGTTGCTTTACAGGTATTTAATACTTTGCGGAGCTCACCGGAAGGCATTTTCAGTACGGCATATTTTTCTTCCTTGTTGGACAGCTGTGCATAGGCGCCGGCGCTTCTTGCGATAGCACCACCTTTACCAGGCTGCAGCTCAATGTTGTGTACAACAGTACCCAGTGGCATATTTTTCAGCGGTAAAGCGTTACCTACTTCAGGAGCTACATCGGTGCCGCTGATAACGGTACCACCTACCTGTAAGCCCTGTGGAGCAATGATGTAACGTTTTTCACCATCTGCATAACTTACCAGTGCGATGAATGCGCTACGGTTAGGATCATATTCGATCGTTTTAACAGTAGCAGGAACATTCTCTTTATCACGTTTGAAATCAATTACACGGTATTGTTTCTTGTGACCACCACCTATGTAGCGCATAGACATTCTACCTTGCGCATTTCTACCGCCGGTCCTTTTGATAGGCTCCAGCAGGCTTTTTTCAGGGGTATCCGATGTAAGCTCAGCGTAAGCGTTGCCTATTTTCCAGCGGGTACCGGCCGTCATTGGTTTGAACTTCTTCAGTGCCATTACTTCCTAAAAAGTTAAATGTTGTTATTAAATATAAATAGTGATCTGTATATACATCCACATCCCGGCTGTTCAGGCCGGAAAGGCACTACATGTTAGCATACAGATCTATAGTTTCACCAGCTGCAACGGTAATGATCGCCTTTTTGTAAGACGGTTTTTTACCTGCGATGAAACCGGCTTTAGTAAAGCGGAATTTAGCTTTACCTGGCATTACAGCAGTATTTACATCTGCTACGGTTACACCGTAAAACTCTTCCACTGCTTTCTTGATCTCCAGTTTGTTGGCTTTTTTGTCAACAATGAAGTAGTAGCGGTTGAATTTTTCGGTTGCTTTGTTAACCTTTTCGGATACCACCGGTTTGATTAAAACGTCAGAAAGTTTCATCTTCTTTATAGCATTAAGCTGTTGGTATTAGCCTCCAGCTGTTATTGAATTGGTTTTGACATCCTTAGGCTTCTGCAGGCTCTTCAGTGAAGATTTTTGCAGCGCTTTCTGTGAACACGATATAGTTGCTGTTCATGATGTCGTAAGTATTGATATCACTCAGAACAGTACCGTCTACAGTTGGGATGTTTCTTAAAGACAGGTAAACATTGTCATTGTGCTCAGGCGTGATGAACATAGTCTTTCTGCCTTCCACATTAATGTTCAGATTCTTCAGGAAACCAACGAATTGTTTGGTTTTTGGTGTTTCGAGCTGCAGATCTTCAACGATAATGATGCTGTTTTCTTTAGCTTTTACAGACAGGGCGGAGATCTTTGCGAGATCTTTCACTTTCCTGTTCAGTTTGAAACCCCAACCATGCGGTTTTGGTCCGAAGATGGTACCACCACCTTTATACAACGGGTTACGGATGTTACCTTTACGGGCGCCACCGGTACCTTTTTGTTTGTGCAGTTTACGGGAAGCACCTTTTACTTCAGCTCTGGTCTTTACCTTGTGGGTACCCTGACGCTGAGCAGCCAGGTATTGTTTAACAGCCAGGTAGATTACGTGGTTGTTAGGCTCAACACCAAAGATCTCCTCAGGAAGCTCAATAGACCTTCCGGTTTTCTTACCTTCTATATTTAAAATATCGATTTGCATATTACTTCTGGATTAAAACGATTGAACCAATGTGGCCGGGAACGGAACCACTTACCAGGATATAATTCTTTTCAGGGAATATTTTCACGATCTTCAGACCTTTCACTTTCACTCTTTCATTACCTGTCTGGCCGGCCATACGCATACCCTTGAAAACGCGGGAAGGATAAGAGGATCCACCAACAGAACCAGGAGCTCTGCTTCTGTCGTGCTGACCGTGGGTAGCTTCACCCACACCGCTGAATCCGTGGCGTTTTACAACACCCTGGAAACCTTTACCTTTGGAAGTGCCTACAACGTCAATTGTTTCACCTTCTGCGAAGATTTCGCAGGTGATAGATTCACCGAGGGCTTTCTGTACATCCGGGTTGCGGAATTCTTTTACGAAACGTTTGGGAGAGGTGCTTGCTTTCGCGAAGTGATTGCTTTCTGCTTTTGTGGTGTGTTTTTCTTTCTTCTCACCGAAAGAAACCTGAATTGCATTGTAACCATCTGTTTCCAGGCTTTTTACCTGGGTTACAACGTTGGGACCCGCTTCGATAATGGTAACAGCTGTTTGTTTACCATTAGACTCGAAGATGCTGGTCATACCAATCTTTTTGCCAATAATACCTTTCATTTTTTATATGATTTTACCCAGCGCCTGGGGGATTTCGTGCTATCCCCAGGATGGGCGGTTTAAATACATTTATTGGGCGGCCGCCCAGAAGGCGCGACCTATGTTTGTTTGTTAAAATTGTTATCTTACTGGTAATCAACAAGATAACCATAAATCAATAAAAGGCCGGCCTTTCGCCCGCCTTGCTGTTGTCCTATGCTTTAATTTCAACTTCCACTCCGGAAGGCAGATCGAGCTTGCTCAGCGCGTCTACAGTTCTGGAAGAAGACGTGTATATATCCAGTAAACGTTTGTGTGTACACAGCTGGAACTGCTCGCGCGCTTTCTTATTTACGTGCGGAGAACGTAATACTGTAAATATTTTCTTCTCGGTAGGTAAAGGAATTGGACCTGTTACCACGGCACCCGTGTTACGCACGGTTTTAACGATCTTCTCAGCAGACTTGTCTACCAGGTTATGATCGTAGGACTTCAGCTTGATTCTTATTCTCTGAGACATATGCAATGAACTTCTTCTTGTTTTTTCCCAATACAATTTGGGAGGGCAAAGGTAACCCGTTTTTTCTATTTGGCAAATAATTCTCAGGAAAAAAATAAAAGAAACCCGGCAAGGGGCTGGCTCCGGGGCGAAAGAAGTGCAGTAAGAATGGTATTAATCCATGATTAAGGCCTCAGAAATCATTCATTGTGTGTATGTTAAGCCTTAAGGTAACTTCACATGCTCGTTTCGACAAATATAGGAAAACATATTTCAAAACCAAAAAAAGGAGAGTTTCTTTACAATTTTTTCCGGGAGAAGGGAAAAAGGAGGTGAGGTGTAATAGCAGGCAGGTGGGATCCGGACTGCGAATTCCCTGCCTCCCGGCAGGCCCGGGAAATTAAAGCATTGTATTCCAGACCTCAAGCCCGGATAGCACCCGGGAACGGTATTCGAAGCAGACAAAAAATACCGGATGCAAAGTGATATGCAAGCCCGGATAACACCTGGAAAGGATATTCGAAGCAGGTAAAGAATACGGAAGGTAAAGTGATATGCAAGCCCGGATCCCCCCGGAAGGGCAGGTAAAGAATACGGGAGGCAAAGTGATATGCAACGAGACGGGCAAACCTAAAAGAGAAAGGGTTGTTCCCGCTTACCTGGAACAACCCATCTCCGAATAATTAAAGTGGTTTGATGATCTGTGGTCAAACGACCCAGCAACCATTAAAGTGGTAAACCACCCAATAATGACTTAATTAATCCTAAGACTAATGCCAGCAGTTGATTCAGTAAATCCATGGAAAAAGGTTTTTATAAGATACTGCCTACTCTATTACCTGGTTTTCGGCGTTCCCAGTTGTTATTCAGTTAACACGACTAAATTAAAAGCTATCAATCAATATTCAGTCGTTCATTTTGTTCATTTCAAACAACCAACAAACATCCGTTCATTCAGCTGCTATAGCGCCTTTACAGTGACATCGGGTTTAAATAAAGAGGCTGTTCCGGTGTAGAACAGCCTCCAGGATGATGTGTGTAAGGGAAATAGTTTCATTACGTACGGAACAATCCCTTATTGACAGGAGTCCTTATTACAGGCCACCCAGCAGAGATTTCAGCAAAGCAACCAGTGTTGCCAGCAGTTGATTCAGTAAAGCCATAAGATAGTTTTTACTACGGGTGACACCTACTCTCTTTCTTTGGTTTTCGGCAATCCCAGGTACACTTCTTTTTAAGTGCGAACCGAAATTAACAGCTATTCATATAATTCCATTCGTTCATTTTGTTCAGTTCGGCATTCTGATGTACAGCTGTTCAATTAGCCATCAAAGCGCATTTCCATTAACAGAGAAAGCTCCGGCAACAGCACCGGAGCTTTCGTCAATTAACATTGATAGTTGCTCAATGTTATAAAGCATGTTTTGGGAACTACCGGCAGCCTGGTGTGTATTTCAACTACAGCCATCTATACAACTGTATCCTGTTTCAATACTCCGGCCGGGCTGGTATAGGACTCATAAAACAGATTCATTACCGCCGGGTGAGAGGCCCGGCAGCCACAGCAACCATCTGCAATGTGTTTAAAGCATCAAGGATTATATAGCTGTTGTTTTCATTGGGCGCCTAATCTTTTGTAATGATTTTCGGCAATCCCATTAATACAATCCTTGTGTGACAAGGTAGAGATAAAATTACAGTGCGCCTGCTACAGTGTGCAGAAACTTAAGCACTGCCTGGAGAATGGTGTTTAACATACCGGAGTATTTATGGATTTGGTGCCTACTCTATACAGGGTTTTCAGCAATCCCCCTGTCTGCGTCCTCACAGACGGCCTCTAAAATAAATGGTTCCTTCAAAAAAGCACCTGTTCAATTAGTTCATTTCTGCCTCAGCTGTTCATTTTATTCAGCACCCGTAGCTGATAGGATTCCTTATAACAGGAGCGGCGGCAATGTATTATTGCCGCCGCTCCTGAACTTAGTTTTATATTACAATTACTTTCCGGTTTCTTCCCTGTAGATCTGTTTAGCCTTTGCCGATGGCAGATAGATCTGGAAACCTATACCCAGGCTAAGCCGGTTAGCAGTGGTTGAATTACCTCCACCCACAGTAAGATCATACTTAAACAATCCTTCCAAACCAATGTTGGGAGTAATAAAATAGGAGATACCAGGGCCTATGCCAACATTAAAACCATTGGTAGAAGCACCACTCGCAGGATTGGTACCGGCAAACCCGGCATTTGCTTCCACAAAGAACCGTGTTCTCTTGGAAAATTCCAGTTTTCTGACATTCTTATCTTCCACAAAATAACGGGCAAAAGCGCCAACACCATAAGTGGTATTGGAAGCCCTCGTATCAGTTGTTTTATTCTTTGTGGTATTTGCGCCAAAGTTAACATAGCCGCCAATAGCAAGACCGTCCTTGATAAACCATCCTATCTTTGGTGAAAGATTAAAATTAAAAGCTGTGCTCTCCTTTTGAAAAGTAACATTAAGATTGGTCAGATCGGCACCTACCATAATATTTCCTTTCTGAATTTGGGCGTTAGCAGCAGAACCAAACAATACAGCCGCAAGTGCAAGGGTTAAGAGACGAATTCTTTTCATAATCTGTTTTTTAGTTTTAACAATTTACATGTTGAATGAATAAATATTAGCAGGCAAACGCTTTCCGTTTTATTTATAACCATACTGCTGATATTAGCCGAAAAAATAAAAGGCAGGGGATAATGGGGAATAGTCTTACATCTTCAAACAAACAACATCACGTGTTAACAAGCACAAAACTACTGAAAATGAATCTAATAAGCGTCCATTATTCCAAAAAAAATTTAAATTCAGTCAAATCCTTTCAAATACTGTACCTCAAAATTTATACTCTTTCAACTATATAACATCTTAACCCCAATGTTGTTGCATAAAAACCGGAATCATTATATATAAAGAAGAAAAATGAGCGGAATAAATTAATCAGGAGCAGTCTTTCAACAGGTCGGCATGTGTGGAGAAAGTTCCCTGTTGTTGTAAAAAACTTAGGAATCCATCCAATTTCTGCCGCATTTTTTCCCCGGAAACGCGTTTGATATAAACGGGCAATCCATAGGCATTAATATCGCTTAATTCCCATGGATGAAAATAAAAAGATAGATAGGTGTCCTTTTTCAGGATCCTTTTACTGAAGTGACGGGTTATCCACAAAGGCATATTTTTCACACTGAGCCAGAACAGCGGATACCTGAGTAAAGGCGATACGGAAGAAGGAATAATCCAGGTATCCTCCTCTTTAAACAGAGTTCTTGGCAGGTGCCGGTTATTATACCTGCCGGGAAGCCAGGTGGGGTTTACGGAGGCATCGTACAGGTAGCCAGCCGCTTTCAGCGCCCGCATATTTACCTTCCGGAGGCGTGGCATACGGAAACCCTGTACCGGCTGGCCGCTGATTTCCTGGAGAGCCAGACGTGAGCCCTCCAGATCGGCTTCTGTAAAAGAGCTGTGATAATAGGCATGGGAAGCTATTTCATGCTTTGCGGCCATCTGCCTGATCAATTCGGGGTAGTGTTGCGCCCAGTAGGCGGTAACGAAAAAAGTAGCGCGTACATTGTACTTATCAAACAAAGCCAATGTTGCCTGCAGGCCGTTCCGGGAAACTTCCAGTTTCTCCTGGAGCGTCACCTGCTGGCCGAATTCTTCCGGGATATCAAATTCTTCCACATCCACACTGATCAATATCCTGTTACTATGTTCCATAAAATTAAGCGGCAGATGAGCTGAAAACAATCCTGCAGTAATTCATTACTTCTTTCATTAAAAGTTTAATCCTGAAAGATGAAAACTGGATGCCCGGCCGGCAAGATACCGCAACTGCACCGATTTTGAGATGGGAACGCTTACCTGCGTGGTATAAAAATTCGCTGTCGTAAAGAAAACCATCAATACGGGTGGAGAGCAGGATATTTCGTCCATGGGCATTGAAACCCTTTAGGCCGGCCTGGGCGTCGTCCACTTTAAGGTTTAATACCAGCCGGTTCAACAGGCGGCTGATCCTGGTTATAACACGGCGCTTACGGGGTAATTTATGAAGATAGGCTGCCCCTCTTTCGCCGGCTACCACATCCAGGCCCTGGAGCAAACCATCATAAGCTTCTTTTACGGCATGTACGCCAAAGGGGAAATCCAAATCAGTGTATACCTGGAAAGCATGCTGGGAGCGTTTTACACCTTCTCTCACAGCAAATCCTTTACCCCGGTTGCGGGTATAACTCACAATGATAATACCCGGAATAGCCACTTCCAGCCAGGCAATGTGCTGACGGGTAAAATTCTTTAT
>NZ_DATCRD010000093.1:0-33803 GCF_036569185.1 Chitinophaga sp. | reverse complement strand
CGCTATACCAGGTCGATATCAAAATTTACCAGCTGAACAAACTGCTCCAGGCGGGCGGCAATATCTTCCTGGGTAATTTCGCGGATACGCTCTGTCCCGAATTTCTCCACGCAGAAAGAAGCCATAGCAGAACCTACAATGATGGCGGTTTTCATATTTTCGAAAGAAATATCCTTTGTTTTAGCCAGGTGGCCTATGAAGCCTCCTGCAAAGGTATCACCTGCGCCGGTTGGGTCATATACGTCATCCAGCGGCATAGCGGGAGCAAAGAATACATGGTTTTCGAAGAAAAGCAATGCGCCATGCTCACCTTTCTTGATAATAAGATAACGGGGGCCCATAGACAGAATTTTACGGGCAGCCTTTACCAGGGAATATTCACCGCTTAACTGACGGGCTTCTCCATCATTCACCATCAGCACATCTACTTTTTTCAACACTTTCAGCAGGTCGTCCAGTGCCACTTCCATCCAGAAGTTCATGGTATCCATTACAATCAGCTTAGGACGTACCTTCATTTGATCAAGTACACTCATCTGCACCTGCGGGGTGAGGTTACCCAGGATGAGAAACTCACTTCCCTGGTAGCTTTCGGGGATAACCGGCTGGAAATCGGCCAGTACATTCAGTTCTGTTGCCAGTGAATCGCGGGTGTTCATGTCCATATGGTATCTGCCGGACCAGTAGAACGATTTTTCTCCTTTCTTTACCTGCACGCCATCCAGCGCCACTCCTTTAGCTGTCAGGGCTTTCAGTTCCGAATCAGGAAAATCTTCGCCAATTACCGATACCTGGTTAATAGGCTGAACGAAGTTAGAGGCAGCCCATGCGATGTAGGTGGCGGAACCACCAATGATTTTGCCTGACTTTCCAAAGGGGGTTTCGATTTCATCGAACGCCATAGTACCTACGACAGTGAGTGACATGCTTATTTAAGTTATTTTTTATTATGTAAAAGTTTAATGCAAACCTCGCAAAGGTAATTACTTAAACAGAAAGCAGAAAGCTAAATCTTTACCTGCTTCCAGGTACCCTTCCGGAACAGCCATATAGCCACCAGGGCGGAAGTAGACTCAGATATTGCCATTGCCCAGAAAACCCCTACAGGCCCCATCCCGCATACAATGGCCAATACATAGGCCAATGGCATCTGGAACAGCCACATAATAAACATGTTGATCAACATGGGAGTCCGCGTGTCGCCGGCGCCATTGAAAGACTGGGTAAGTACCATCCCATAGGCAAAAAAGACGTACCCGCCGCTCATTAACCGGATACACTGTACGCCATAACTGATCACCACCGGATCTTCCGTAAAGAAACCGATAATGGCCGGCGACCATACCATAAATACCACCGCTACAATGGCGAGGAAAATCATATTGAAGAAGGCCGCCCTCCAGGCCGACTGCTCGGCACGTCCGGGTTGTTGGGCGCCCAGGTTTTGTCCTACCAGGGCAGCCGCCGCATTCGCCATCCCCCAGGCCGGCAATATGGTAAAGATCACCACCCTGATAGCAATAGTATACCCCGCCACAGCGTCTTTCCCAAAATAGGAAATGATCCTCACCAGGAAGATCCAGCTGGCAGAAGCGATCAGCATCTGCGCGGTAGCGCCGGCAGCAATTTTAAGGATTGCGCCGATCAGCGAAAATACCGGCGCCAGGTGCCTCCTGGTAATGCGGATCAGATCCTTTCCTTTTGCCAGGTGGTACAATTGGTATATGACCCCAGTGCCTCTCCCTATAAAAGTGGCAATGGCAGCACCTTTCAGCCCCAATGCAGGAACCGGCCCCCAACCTGAAATCAACAGGGGGCATAATACAATATTAAGTCCATTGGCAATCCACAATGAGCGCATGGCCAGTGCTGCATCACCGGCTCCCCGGAAAATACCATTGATCAGGAATAGTAAAACGATCACTATATTTCCGCCGAGTAATATCTGCGTATATGCATAACCGTAGTTTGCCACTTCACTGGCCGCTCCCATCAGCAGTAGTATATCTTTCGCAAAAAATATTCCCGCCAAACTTATCAGCACAGAAACAAACAAACCAGGGTATATAGACTGCATTGCTGCATGCGCAGCTGCATCCGGATCTTTCTCCCCGGTTCTGCGGGCAATCATGGCTGTTGCAGCCATACTCAATCCCATAGCCCCGGTGTACACCAAAGTAAGCACCGATTCTGTAAGTCCTACTGTGGTAATGGCGTTAACACCCAAATGGCTTACAAAATAAATATCAACCACCGCAAACAGGGACTCCATCGCCATTTCAAGGATCATCGGGATAGAGAGCAGGAATATAGCCCGGTCAATACTTCCAGTGGTAAATTCTTTTTCACTACCGCTAACGGCTATCTTAAATAATTGCAAAAAACGACTTATGCGCCGGGACGCTTTCGTTAAAACAGGCATAACTTATTTTTGAAAACAATAAACGAGGAACAGCACATTACTTGTACTGCAAACTAAAACATGAGAAGTGGGAGAGCGACAAACGGAAGTACCGTGGTCTTAAAAAATTTTCATATGCTATCAGTTTCATGCATCCGGTGATGCCGAACAAATGTAATTTATTTTTTCAACCGGCAAAAAAATCATCTTTTCAAAGGTGTTAATTACAACGGATATTTCTTCATGGTAAGAAAACAAGCCTCCTACGATTCAATATAGATAAAGGTTACAGGCGATGAAAAAAAATATTTAAAAAAAACTTTACCTATATCTGTAACTTTTTATTTCAACTGCCGTTTAACATTTCTAGTAAGCGCTGAAAACCTATATTAAAACAAAGATCATAATCACAAAATTTTACAATCACAAAACCACAATCTTAAAACCTTCATAAAACTGAAATCATGCTTATGTTCAACAAAAACACACTCCTGAGCGGAGTAGTGATCGCTACTGTATTGGGTATTACTGTAAGTTCCTGTAAAGATGATGATAATCCAACACCACCTCCTCCAACTCCACGTTCCAAGTCGTTTGAACTGAAGGGAACCGGCGCTGATAAAGATAAAAAAGTGGGCGAGATTACCATTTCGGAGAATACAGACAGTAGCGTAAACGTTGTACTGAATCTTACCAAAAACATTAAGGATGCAGATCATGGCGTTTACCTGATTGCCGGTACTGCTGCGGCTCCTAAAACAGACACATTGCTCAAAGGAACATTTAAAGGCACTGGCGCTGCACTGAAAATAGATCTTTTAACTAAAGTAAAATCTATCAAGGTTTCCAAGCCAGGTGGCGTTCAGAGAGACACTGCCTTTAAGTATAACAATGCCTTAGAACTGAGTTCTTACCTGAAAGTAATGAAAGCAGCCGACACCATTGCTATTGGCAGCTTTGGTAAAAGCAACTAATCAACAACGGGAAATTTACATTAAAACTAATGGGAGCATGTTCATTTAAATGGACATGCTTTCCTGTTTGTTTTATTTAGATAGGATTCCTAATAATAACATCTGTCTGAATATTCAATAAAAAAAGCCGGTCGTTTGACCGGCTCTCAATGGTTATTACAGGATATGGAAGTACCCGGCAGATAAGCCGGTTAAGGGAAAAACTTACTGGCTGCTATTGCTGTCATCTTCCGTTTTCACCTGAACCTGTCTTTTCAATACCTTGAATTCAGTTCTTCTGTTAAGCTGGCGTCCTTCAGGATTGTCTTTATGATTAGGCAGTGAGTTAGGCGCAATTGGTTTTGATTTACCATACCCTTTAGCAATCAGCCTTTCCGGGGAAATGCCTTTACTGATCAGGTAATCGACGCAGGATTGTGCACGTGATTGCGACAACTTATCATTAAACTTCACGGAACCAACACTATCCGTATGTGCGCTCATCTCAATAGTTAATTTAGGATTGTCGTTCAGCATTTCCACCACGGTATCCAATACAATTTTAGATTCTTCACGCAGGGTGGCTTTACCAAAATCGTAGTAGATGTTATTGAGTACGATTGGTTTTTCTATTTCGTAGTGTTTGAGACAGAGGGTAGGATTATCCATAGAATCGATCCTTACCAATGAATCAGTATTAAAATAGAGTGCTTTGGTGAAGTAATTCTCTTTTTCGGCGATTACTTTATAATAGCGCTGTGGATCCACTTCGAAGGTATATCTTCCGGTGGCATCCAGCGTAACTTTACGGATTGTTTTTCTTCTCACAGTATCCAGCAGGCTAACGGTAGCGCCCTGCAGGGGAAGATGGGTGTCGCAGTCGATAATAAGACCACTGGCTATTTTGCGGATGCGGTTAATACTGAATACCTCAAGGCAGCAGATAGATTCCCTGTCGGAGCTGATGAAGCCTGCTGCAAAGGGATGCGTATTATCCAGCGCGGTATAGTAGATATCGTCCTTGGGTGAATTCAATGGTTTGCCCATATTAACGGGAGTGGACCAGGTACCGAAATCTCCTTCACTCTGGAAAAAATCAAGACCGCCCAGGCCCACCCGGCCATCCGTACTGAACACGAGCAAGTTTTTCTCTGCATCATAAAACGGCGCCTGTTCTTCATCTTTTGTATTTATGGCTGTACCCATGTTACGGGCGCCACCGGGGGTTCCATTGGTCATAATACAATACCAGAGATCGTTTTTGCCCATACCTCCGGGTCTGTTGGAAGCAAACAGCAGGTATTTTCCGTCGGCGGTAATATAGGGCTGCATGGAATTATACCCGGGCACGTTCACATTTTCACCGAGTATTTTGGGTTCAGACCAGGCACCATTCTGGCGGCTGCTGAAATAGATGGCGGATTGTTTCACGCCATCTTTCATAGACCACCTGGTGATATAAAGTGAGTTACCATCCGGGGTAATAGCAGCTACCCCCTGATCAAATCCTTTAGTGGCAGGGATCTTGAGCTTCTGGCTGTTATCGAAGGTATTACCACTTCCGGTAGCGGTGTAGAGGTCATTTACATAAGGGGTTCCTTTTTTTGTTTGCTTTTTAGTGGTGGGTTGCTTGGTTGTTGTAGGCAACGGTGGATTTTCGGCACGGGAAGAGGTAAACAACAGGGTACCGGGATCCAGGATTACAGGTGCATAATTTGCTCCGCCTTCATTTACGTTGCCGGCAGTTTTTTCTATTGTAAATCGCGGTTGTTTATTGGCTTCGGAAAGAGCGAATTCACAGCAGGCGATTTCAAGCGGGGTTCTTACAGACAGTTCATCGGCGGCGGTATAGCTCTGTTTGAATTTCTTAAACTCATCCAGGGCCTGCTGGTATTTTCCATTGTACCGGAGGCAAACAGCATACCAGTAACGGGCCTGGGGATAAGCAGGATTATTAAAACCTACCAGTTGGGCGTACCAGGTTTCGGCATTTCCATAATCATAGAAAAGCCGGTAGGACTCCGCCAACCTGGCTACCACCTGCTGATAGTCTTTCAGCTTGCCGCTTGGAGCAGCGCCTCCAACGGTATAGGGTAGTACCTGTTCCGGCTTGATCTTAAAAGTACCCAGTGCTTTATTATAGTACTGTGCTGCGGAATAATAATCCCTTGAGTTATAAAAAACGTCGGCAGTATGCTTAAAATCGTAAACATATTGCGCTTGTAGGGAGCTCATTATTCCTGTAAAAACCACCAGCCAACAGAGTGTAATTTTTTTCATGAGGGTTCCATTTCTTTTTTCTGTATAAATTTTTGCCTCCATTCGGATTTGGTTTTTAATAAATTATAACCTGGGACAAATAAAGTATTCTTCGTTAAGCACCCTTCTTTTCCGGCTGATAAAAGAGAGTGATATTTCAAAACTCTGGCTGCCATTTACCAGGCGGCGCATATTGGAGGTATTGGCATCATAGCTTAGTCCTAACGTAAAGCTCTTGAAATGGAATCCGGCAAAAGGTATTACCGCATCATTAAAGCGATAATTGCCGCCTACCAGGAAATCAAATTCGGGATTTACCATTAGTTGGGCGTACATGCCTGCAACTATCTCTTCCGCATTTCCCTGTCTCATATAAAGACCAGTAGGCGTAAGGCTCAGCGCTTCGTTTAGTTTGATCTTTGCTCCTCCATGAACCAGATAGCGTACTGGCAGTCGTCTTTCTGTTCCATCGGAATAAAATGGATCTTTTGGTTGAGTAAGGTGAGCCGCAGCAAATCCGGCAAACGGATTGAACATATGATTTGGATTACCGTCAAAGTAGACCACGCCGGCACCGGCATCAAACTGTGTAGAAGTTGTGTTATTTACATTTTCGCCATTGAAAATACTGGGATCAAAACCCGTAACCGGCTGATACTGGCTGCCAGTCTGGAACTTAGCAGGATCCAGTCGCCTGTTGATTAAGCCTGCATTGATCCCAAACACCAGCCGGCTGGTTTTGGTGGGGCCAAATTTCACGCCGCTATAAGAAACGCTGGCCATCGCGTTAAAGTGATTATAGCCCGCATCTCCCGCAGACATATTTATCACGTTCAGACCTACGCCTACATTTTTATCTGTGGCAGCATCGATAGAGACCCCCGCTGTCGAAAACGGTTTTCCATAATTGGCCCACTGGTTACGGTAGTCTCCACTGATCCGGTAATCCCCGTCTATTACTCCCGTTAATGCTGGGTTTAGCCATAGCGGGTAAGCATAGTACTGTGAGAAGTGAGGATCAACCTGGGCCACAGACGTCCGGGGCAATAAACTGCTCCATAAAATTATTGCAACTATAAAAATCCTTTTCATAGGAACATTTTTTAGTATTTTCTGGATAAACCGGGATGCAGTGCCGCATCCCGGTTTTATGATTAATTTAATCTTGACCTGGTGAATCATTCTTATCGCATGAGGGTGATGTTACCTTTCTTGGTGATGACGGTTCCGTCTTGCATAGTAGCCCTCAGGATGTATACATAAACTCCTACCGGTTGTTTCTGACCACTCATGGTACCATCCCATCCCTGGCGTTGATCTTTGGATGTGAACACCAACTGACCCCACTGGTTGTAAATCCTGAATTCCAGTTGCGCGATAGCAGTTGAGTATACGTACTCGATGTCGTTTATACCATCACCATTCGGGCTGAAGAGGTTCGGAACAAAGATGTTGTTGCCCTGTGGATTACTTGTTTTACCAGTTATCGCTGTAGACAGGGCACTTGTTTCACATTCTGATGCTCCGATGGCTCTCACCTGTATGGTAGCACTTTGGTTAGGCTGGAGACCTGTTACAGTATGTGTTGTTCCGTTTGCACCTGAGCTTGGCGGAATGAAGGTTACACCATTATCGAGCGTTACTTCATAGCGTTGCGCTCCTGTTACTGCAGACCAGCGGAAGGTAATAGAGGTGGCTGTTACGTTATCCACTACTACTACTGGCGCCGGCAGCGGTTGGGCGATACTTACCTGTACACTGGTTCTTTGTCCTGCACTGATACAACCACCGGTTGTAAATGCTTCCACATAGTAGGTAGTATTAGCATTCAGTGCCGGTGTTACAAATGTTGCACCGGTGTAGATCGGTGTACCACCTGTAGCTACTGCATACCAGCGGAAGTTGACACCTGCCGTTGTTGATGCGGCTGTGAGTGTGGCTGTTTTACCAGGACATACGCCGTTATCGTTACCTGTAACTGTTGGTTTACCTGGCGCTGGTGTTGCTACCACACTAACCGCTGTACGTGTTGGGCTTGAACAGCTGTTGCTGTTTGTTGCTTCCAGGTAGTACATCTGGTTGGCGTTTACAGGTGGTGTTGTATAAGAAGCTCCTGTTGCCACTGCTGTTCCACCGGTTGCGGTTGTGTACCAGTTATAGGTAAGTGCCGGATCCGGATTCAGTGCATTCAGTGTAACCGTTTGACCAGGGCAAGCCTGCAGTGTTGCATTTGCAACAGCCGGTGCTGCCGGAGATGGATTCACTGATACATTTACTGCTGTCCTGCTGGCGCTTACACAACCACCACTGGTAGATGCTTCGAGGTAGTATACTGCATTTGCAGTTGGTGTGATCGTAAAGTCTGCGCCTGTGAATACTGCCGCACCACCACGTGCCACTGTATACCATTTGTAGATCACGCCTGTTTGCCTGTTCTTCACCATTAATACACCTGTCTGGCCACTGCATACTGTGATCGGATCAGCGAGCGGTGCATCTATTGTGCTTACTACAGTAGCTGTTAATCCTTTACGTGCGCTGCTGCATCCTGCACTGTTCAATGCTTCCAGGTAGAAGACTGTAGTTTGTGCGAGCGGCGCAGTAGTATAAGCATTGCCGGTAGCCAGGAGGAGCCCGTTAGCCGGAGCGTCATACCAGCGATACGTCATTGCCGGATCAGGATTTTTAACTGTGAAGGTTGCTGTACCACCTATGCATGTTACCACATTATCCAGGTCTGCTGTTGGAATTGGCGGAGCCGGATCAACTGATACATTCACAGCTGTTCTGGTAGAGCTGGAGCAACCACCGCCCAGGTTAGCCTGTACATAGTAAGTGGTATTTGTTGTCACCACAGGTACACTGTAAACAGCTCCTGTGAAGAGTAATGAGCCATTGGTTGCCGCATCATACCATTGGTAGGTAATGCCTGGTTGTATTGTTTTCACAGCTACAGTAACACCTGTGCCTGCACATGTTCTGAGAGAAGATGTTACCACATCCGGTGCGTTTGGAGCTACCACTACTGTTACAGTAGCTTTTACTCTCGCTGATGGGTTGCCACACTGACCAGTGGTACCGGTTGCTTCCACCCAGAAGTCCATGCTGGTATTAAGCGGAGCTGTAGTGAATACCGGTCCGGTAAATACGGCTGTTCCGCCGGTTGCCTGTGTATACCATTTATAGGTAATACCATTGGTAGCTGAAGTTACGCGGAGCGTAGCCGAAGTACCCTGACAGGTAGTTACCGCGTTGGATTCCAGTATTGGTGTTGGCGCCTGTCCTACACCAATGGATACTTTGGTCCGCTGTGTACTGCTACAGTTACCATTGCTGGCTTCTGCATAGAAATCAGTATTGGCGTTTAATGCACCCGTTGTGAAACTGCTGCCAGTGAAGAGCAGGTTGCCTCCGGTAGCGGCATCAAACCAGCGGTAAGTAGTACCTGCAACCGGATCTTTAATAGAAAGTGTTACGTTTCCACCCTGACAAACGAACAGGGAACTTGCTGTTATTACCGGCGCTGTTGGAACTGTGCTCACCCTAATGGTAGCGCTGGTCCTGGTAGCGCTTGGGCAGCCTCCATTTACCAATGCCTGTACATAGTAGGTAACAGTACTATCCAGAGCGGCGATATTAAATACCGGCCCTTCGAATACCAGCGTACCACCTGTAGCAGCATCAAACCATTGGTAAGTAGTACCTGCAGCCGGGCTCTGAATTGCCAGTGAAGCAGATTGACCTTTACAGCCCTGTACATTAGTGCTTACCAGGATTGGAGCTGTTGGCACCGGTACCACTGTTACTTTCACCATTGCGCGGGCAGATGGCTTACCACATTTTGAAGTATCACCGGTAGCTTCCACGTAGTAGGAAGTATTCGCATTGATTGCACCGGTTGTGAAGATCGGACCGGTGAATATTGCAGTACCGCCTGTTGCCGCAGTGTACCATTTATAAGTTATATTATTGACAGAAGAAGTCACCTTCAATACAGCCGTACCACCCTGACATACTGTTACATTATTACTTTCCAGTATCGGAGTTGGTGCTACACCCACGCCTATAGATACCTTCGCTCTTGTAGCACTGCTACATCCACCGGTGGATGCTTCTGCATAGAAGTCTGCCGAAGCGGTGAGGCCAGTTACTTTATAAACCGGACCTGTGAACAGTAAGGTACCTCCGGTGGCAGCATTATACCAGCGATAGGTAAGTGCATTATCAGCGTTCTGTACAGTTAATGTAGCGGTATCGCCTACACAGATACTGATAGCAGATGCCGTGATGATTGGCACCGGTATATCACGTACAGTTACTGTTACTGCCTTCGCATCACCGGCAGCATTGGCGCACTTGTTAGTTCCTTCCACTGTTACATAGTAAGTGGTATTGGCTGCAATAACCCCGGTGGTATAGGTTGGGCCAGTGAACAACAATGTTGTCAGGCTGGCTTCTTTATACCATTTAAATACAGGGTTGCTAACGGTGGTGCTGGTGGCGGTCAGTTTCACAGTACCATTTGCACAGGTAGTAGTGTCGGCCAGCGTGATATCCGCCGCAGTAGCACCTGTATTTACCGTTACCTTAACTGCTTTCAGATCACCGGCAGCGTTTTCACACTTACCATCGCTGCTTACGCTTACATAGTAGGTATATGTTCCGGCAGTTAATCCGCGGATAGTTAATACACCTGCTGAGTTCACACCTTGCGTGATAGGTGTCACCTTATTAGCATCTGCATACCATTTGAATACAGGGTTGCTAACGGTGGTGCTGGTTGGTTTCAGTACGGCGCTATCGCCTGCACAGATAGAAACATCGGAGATGGTAATATCTGCAGCAACAGATGCGCTTGTTACATTGAGTGAAATCTTCGTACGGCCGCTATCGTTAGCGCAGCCATTGCTGTTGGAAGCCACTACGAAGAAGTTATAAGTACCTGCTGCAAGGTTAGCAGCTGTTTGATAACTATTAGTATTGGCAGCAATCTGCTGACCGTTTGCATCGTACCAGTTGAAGGTAACACCGGTTACAGGTTTCACTTTAAGTGTTACCGGTAATTTATCAATACAAGCTGTAGCAGGGTTGCTGGTATCAGCTACCGGCGGTGCTGGCAGCGTTTGTACTGTCACTACTACCGGTGCAGAGGCAGCGGTGTTACAGTTGTTCCTGGATGCTTTCACTACATAGCTGTAGCTGCCCGGGGCCAGGTTGGCCGGAGTAATAAAGGCCACACTGTCTTTAAGATGAGTGCCTCTACTATCGTACCAGCTATAGGTTACACCCGGTTGTGGGTTCACTACAGACAGGGTAGCGGATTTACCAGTGCAGATCGCTGAGTCGCCGGATGCTTTTGCCTTTGGCGCAGCAATAGCGCGCTGCGCATAGTTGAAGTCAACTGCGGTCAATGCGGCGGCTACTCCTGATCTCAGTTTCACTTCGATCGCATCGAATGTCTTCGTCGGAACGTAAGACAACAGTACGCCTCTTGTGCCAGAAAGCACTTTCAGGCTTACCAGCGGGTTGCTTACCAGAACAGAATCACCTGGTGTGCTGCCGTTATAAGTAGTCAGCTGTACGCTGGCCAGCAGTGCGGCAGAGAGGATCTGGCTCGGACTGGAGAGCATTACCTTCACGGTATCGCCAATGGCAGATACACCATTGAAGCGGGCGCGCTGCCATACATTGGCGTTGAGCGCTCCGAGATTAATGACGAGCGATGATGCGGTATTGATATTATTATCTACTGCCAGAGCAGGGTTGTACACATTACCCAGGATAAGCAGGCCGCTGCCACCGATGGTTTGGCTGATGGCTGCCTCACAAGGAACAGTGTCTAACACTACCGGCTGTGTGATGACCAGTACGGAGGTACGGGCAGACTTACAGGTTACACCGCCTGGCAGGAATGCTTCTACCCAGAAGGTATCTACTGCAGCTGCATTCCTGATTGCAGGTGTGAATATCGCACCTTTAGCCAGCGTATCTGTAGCTGTTTGTGAGCGGAACCATGCCAGTGTTGCATTGGCGGTACCTGCAGTAGCAGTCAGTACTGCCTGCTGACCGATGCCCACCCTCGCTGGTGATGGCGTTACGGTTGGTGCAGTCAGTCCGTTGGAAGTTTGCACCACCACCGCAGTTCTGGTAGCAGATACACTACCGCAGCTGTCGTTCTTCGCTTCTACATAATAGATAGTTTTGGTGGTCACGTTCACCACTTTATAAGTGAAGCCGCTGTCGGTGTTCAGTTTGGTACCACCAGTTGGTACGTTGTACCAGCCATAAGTATAACCCTTAACCGGGTTAGACACTGCCAGTACTGCATCCGCGCCTGCGCAAACAGATGCAGTATCTGCCTGTACGGAAGGTGCAGCCGGTGCAGCGGTCACGCTTACATTCACTGCGGTCCTTTCGTCGCTTGCGCAACCTGTTGCCGCCCTGAATGCTTCTACATAAAATACAGAGTCTTTTGTGAGCGCTCCGGTAGTAAAGCTGCTGCCATCCTTACCGGTCAGGTAAGTACCATTAGCGGTATACCAGCGGTAAGTGATGCCTGTTGCAGGATTTGCTACATTGAGAGTAGCGGTGCTGCCAGCGCATACCTTCACAGATGACGCCTGTACCTGTGGTTTGCCAATGATACGGCGTGCATAGTTAAAGTCTATATCAGTGAGCGCGCCTACGATACCGGATTTCAGTTTCACTTCCACGGCATCGAACGGACGTGATGGCATGAAGGTCAGTTCAGCCTGACGCTGGCCACTCAGCAGGTTCAGATGTATTATCGGGTTGCTAACCAGTATGGAGTCGCCTGGTGTTCCACCGTTGTAAGTGGTCAGCTGAACGCTGGCCAGCAGAGCGGCAGAAAGGATCTGGCTTGGGCTTGACAAGAGTACACGTACACTGTCGCCTGGTGCAGACACGCCGTTGAAACCAGCACGCTGCCATACGGTAGCATTTAATGCTCCAAGATTTATTACGAGAGATGAAGCCGTAGTTTGATCATTATCGACTGCGAATGCAGGGTTATAAACATTACCCAGGATCAGTAATCCGCTACCGCCGATGGTTTGGGTAGTAGCGCCTTCGCATGGTACCGGGATTGGGCCAGGACCACTAATGGTTATTACATTCACCGGAACGCGTATTGACTGACAGGTAGTGCCACCTTGCAGTACAGCCTGTGCCCAATAGGTAGTAGTACCTGGCGTAGCTTTACCTGCAGGAGAATAAATATTACCTGTAAATGCTATCTGCGTAGCGGTATCCGATGTGTACCAGTTGATCACTGCATTGGCCACAGGAGGCGTAGCTTTCAGCACCGGAGATTCATTGATCCGTACTGTAGCAGGCGACGGAGTGATCACAGGCGCCTGCAGGGCAGAACCCAATGTGATTCTTACCGCTTGTCTTGCGGAAACAGTACCGCAGCTGTTCATCGCCTCAACATAATAAGTGGTGTCGGCATTTACATGCAGCACTTTATATGTGTAGCCGCTATCAGTATTCAGCTTAGTACCACCGGTAGCAACATTGTACCAGTTATAACGGAGTTTGGTATCCGGGTTTGGTACAGCGAGTACGGCATCTGCGCCAGCGCAAACTGTTACGGTAGCTGGCTGGCCAGGAACAGCAGGTGCTGCTGCAATGTTGACCCTTACAGGTGTACGAACCGGGTTGATACAACCATTACTTGTTTTACCTGCTTCTACATAGAAGGTAGCAGCTGAATTAACAGGAGCGCTGGTAAAGCTGGTTCCTGTAAACAACACGCTGCCTCCATTGGCCTGGTTATACCATCTGTAGGTAACGCCTGTCACCGGATTCTTCACAGCCAATTTAGCCGAGTCGCCGGCGCAGATGGTCACTGAATCAGCAACTACCTGCGGAACTGCTACCAGGCGGCTGGCGTAGTTCACGCCAACTGCATTGAGCAATGTGGCTGCGCCTGAATTGAGGCGTACTTCTATGCGGTCGAAGGTAGCAGCAGGCTTGAAGCTGAGGATGGCCTGCTGGTTGCCGCTGAGTAATTTGAGCGACAGCAGGGCGTTTCCTATAGCAACTCTATCATTATTATAAGTGGCACCGTTGTAAGTGGCCACCTGTATAGATGATAACAATCCAATATCCGCAATTCCAACAGGGAAATTCAATTGGATATTCACACTGTCGCCTGCGTTGCTGGCTGACGGGTAAATCAGCGTCTGCTGTACATAACCACCCAACAGGCCCGCGATCACGTGCAGGGTAGAAGAAGTGGAAACGGTACTATCTACTGCCAGAGCAGGGTTTTCTACATAACAACCTATACAGATGCCATTAGCACTATTGGTTTGGCTATTTGCGGCATCGCATGGTACATCATTTCCGCCGCCGCCCAGTACTGTTACTGTAACAGTCTTACGTGCAGTAGCACAACCATTAGGCCCTGCTGCTTCTACCAGGTAAGTAGTGGTAGCTTGTAATGGCCCGGTATTAAAGCTGGCTCCAGTAAACAGGCTATCGCCGGTAGCGCTGAACCATTTGAAGTTAATGCCTGTACCAGTAGCGGTAGCAGTGATGATAGCGCCCTGACCTCTGCTCACCGTTGTATTTTCCGGTGTAACAGTGAAGTCGGCAGGTACAGCACCAATGGTTACAGGCACTCTTGTACGGGTGCTGATGCATCCATTGTTATCCGAAGCTACATAGTAAGCCGTATCTGCAGTGAGCACCGGTGTTACAAAAGAAGTACCGGTAGCCAGTATGGCGGTGTCGGTAGCGCTCTTATACCAATGGAATTGTACGCCGGCTGGCGCAGAAGCAACCAGCGTTGCTTTACCGCCAGCGCAGAGGGTTACTGGAGCTGCTGTTGGAGCAGCAGGGCCAGCACCTACATTTACGATGGCAGGTACCCGTACCGGGTTGGCACAACCAAACTTACCGGATTCTGCATAGTAAGTGGTGGTAGTGGTAAGAGCAGGTGTGATGAAGGTATTACCTGAACCTACCAGGGTGCCGCCTACCGCAGCATCGTACCACTTGATGTCTGCTCCGGCAGGACCGGTAACAATCAAGGTATCTGCCTTGCCAGCGCAGGTACTGTAACTGGTTTGCGACAGTACCGGCCGTGGCGGGAATGCCGCCGCAAAGTATACTTTAAGATTTGTAAGCACTGAGATAGTGCCATTGATACTGATCAATACACCATTGAATGCTTTAGTTGTTGGTATCGTTACCCTGAAACGATTGCTTCCACTCAACAGGTTAATCCTGATCAGGGCATTGTTCAGTGTAACCTCATCATTATTGGCTGTAGCGCCATTATATGTTTCAGCTTTGATGCCACCCAGCAGGGCCGCTGAAGCCAGTTGTCCGGGTATTTCCATATCAATGGTGATGCTGTCGCCAGCTGCATATGTATTCTGGAAGCGCAATAGCTGACCCACATAACCCAATGCCCCCACCGCAGCGCTGATTGTGGACGCTGAATTGGCGTTGGTATCCACCGCAAGCGCAGGATTAGTTACACCGCACAGCAGGCAAACACCGGTGATGATCGGGCTTTGCTGTTGGTTAGCATAGCTACATGGAGTCGGTTCTGGCGACATATTAATATCCACCGATACCCTTGTGCGCTGAGAGCTTGCACAATTGGTAGCCGGATCAAAGGCTTCCACATAGTAGATCCTTGCACCGGTTAAAGGTGGTGTAGTGAAAGTAGTTTTATTAGCTGCAACCTGTGTACCACCGGAAGGCGCATCATACCAATTGTACTGATAGGCTGGGTTTGGATTGGTAACAGTGATGGTTGCAGTGCTGCCACTATTTATGCTCGTTGTTTGCGGCGCAACAGTTACAGCCGGTAATCCTACCATTACATACACTGGTTTACGGGCCGGGCTGGTACAACCTGCACCGGATACTGATTCTACATAATATACTGCGTTGGCAGTTACATTATTCACTGTGTAGGTAGCAGTGGTAGCCAACGGAGAACCACCGGTGATCTGGCTATACCAACGGAAGCTGGTGCCAGGGCCTGTAGCTTTCAGTGTAGCCGCCTGACCGGTACATACATAAACAGTGTCTTTTTCAACTGTTGGTGCACCCGCAAAAATTTGTGCATAGTAAATATTAAGAGAAGAAAGAGCAGTAGCTAAACCAGAGTTAAGTCTGATAAACACCCTGTCGAAGCCAGCTCCTGGCTTGAAGGTGATATCAGCGCGCTGGTTACCGCTAAGCAGTTTCACTTTAATAGCTGCATTGTCCAGTGTAACGCTATCAGCATTGGCAGTAGCTCCGTTATAGGACCCTACCATAATACTGTTGAGCACACCTGCATCAAGCAAACCGGTATTGGTGGATATGCCTATCCTCACGCTGTCTCCCAGGTTACCATGTGTTGGGAAGATCAGTGTTTGTTGTGTATAGGCGCCCAATAATCCGACGATCGTATGTAATACAGAAGAAGTAGCGGTGCTGTTATCTACAGATGAATCCTGTCTTTCTATATAACAACCCACACACAGGCCGCTGGCAGCGCTTAGCTGGCTGGTAGCCCCGCCACAGTCGATATCACCTGGCAGGGAAGGCCCGCCTCCGCCGGTTAATGTGATCGGCACCGGCGTTCTCAGGCTCTTACAGGTACCTGCGGCATCTGTTGATTCTACATAATAAGTGATATTCGCTGTTACCGCGGGTACACTGAAGGTAGGTCCTACGAAAACAGGCGTACCACCGGTAGGTGTAGTATACCAGTTGTATTTATTGGCCGGAACAGGGCTTACCACATTGAAGGTAGGAGTAGCGCCTTGTGCCACCTGTGCGGAAGCCGGCGTTACTGTTACACTTGGTTGCCCTATTCTAACGGAAACGAGCGTACGAATACTGCTGGCACAGCTATCTGCATCCAGGGTGATCGCTTCCACGTAGTAGTTTGCATCAGCTGTTAATGCAGGTGTGGTATAATTAGGACCGAAGCCAACCGGCGTACCGCCAACCGCCTGTGTATACCAGCGATAAGCATAGCCGGCAGGGCCGGTAGCATTTAATGTGGCAGCAGTACCGCTACATACATTCACATTGCTGCTGGCCACAGTGGCAACCGGTGTGATCACCTCCGCATAATAGATCTTCACAGAAGTTACAGCTGTAGCCAAACCGGTTACACTTAATTGTACTGCATCAAAGGCTTTACCAGCAGGTATTGTAAGCGTACCTACCTGTTCTGATCCCAGCAGGGTAAGCGACAGGAGGCCACCGCTCAATGCCCTGGAGTCGCCATTAGATACATTATTATTGTAGGTAGTAAGTGTAATATTATTCAGCAGGCCCAGATCCAGCAGGGATGAAGGGATGCCTATCTTCATCCTGATACTGTCTGTAGGCTTGCCCGCTTTTCCAAAGTTCAGGCGTTGCGACATTCCTCCACCCACACCCACTACCGTGTGCAGATTAGAAGCAGTGTAGATGGAGTTATCCACTGCATTGGCTGCCGAATCCACAGAACATAGCAAACAGATACCTACCGGGCCAGTTATCTGCGTTTTGGCGCTACCACATGCAAGATCTGCGTTACTTGGGGCGTTGTTCACGCGAACGGTAACAGCGGTACGTTCAAAACTTACCAATCCGTCAGACGGAGAAGTGGCTTCAACATAGTATGTTTTACCCTGTGTCAATGGTGGCGTCGTAAAGCTACTGGTGGTAGCCACCGGTGTACCACCGGTTTTAGTTTCGTACCAGTTAAAGGTAGCATCGGGTATTCTTGGTATGCTGGCATTGAAGGTGGCAGTTTGTCCAACATTTACAGTGGTATCTGTTGGTGTAACTGCAACGGTAACAGGAATGCTGGCTGCTACTTCATAAATACGCAGGGAGTTGCTTACTGTGAGCAGTCCTCCGAGGTCGACCTGTGCTGCATCAAACGGGTTTTTCGCAGGAACAGCCACCCTGTACTTGCGTTCGCCATCAGTGCCTAAACCTAACAGGTTGATGCCAATCACGTTTGCATCCAGTGCAGTTGGATCATTATTTTCAACACCGCCATTGGATGTTTTTACAGAGATACTTTTCAATACGGATGCCTGTGCCAGGAGATCGACAGGAGAGCTCAGGAAAACAATAATACTATCACCTTTCTGGTATGATCCGGGGAAGATGATTTTTTGTCCTACTGATCCTGCTAATCCAACCGGGGCAATGAGTTTGGACGAAGTAGTAGTGTCGCCGTCAATCGCCTTCAGGGAATCCTGTATAGTACAAAGTGCACAGGCGATGCCGCCGGTAATCGGGCTTTGCTGATCAGTTCCATATGACCACAGCGGCCCGTTACCACCTTTTATCTTCACTGTAACAGCTGTACGTGTAAAGCTCTTGATGCCTGACGGATCGGTTGCTTCCACATAATAAGTAGTGTTCCTGGTTAAATTAGGCGTTGTGAAAGTAGCGCCTCCA
This sequence comes from Chitinophaga sp., assembly GCF_036569185.1. Lineage (GTDB taxonomy): Bacteria > Bacteroidota > Bacteroidia > Chitinophagales > Chitinophagaceae > Chitinophaga. The sequence continues at coordinate 15,749 of NZ_DATCRD010000093.1, read as the reverse complement.
CCGGGAAGCGGCGCACCGCCGGCAGGTGTATTAAACCACTGGAAGGTGGCATTGGGTACACGGATAGTGGCATTAAGCGTAGCAGGTTTATTATAATTAACAGTAGCAGGAGAAGGAGTAACCTTTACCGGAATAGCAGCTGCTACTTCATACAAGTGCATGGAAGAAGACAATGCAGCCAACGAAGCCTGCCCCACCTGTACTGCATCAAACTGTTTGGTAGCCGGTATGGTTACGCGGAACTTATTGGTGCCGTTTAAACCTGCTCCCAATAACTGCAATCTTACCAGTCCTGTATTATTCAGGAACACCTGGTCGTTGTTGGGTACAGCCGGACCAGCAATCGCATTATTGAATGTTTGTACAGTAATATTAGGTAACAACTGTGCATTGGCAATAGGATCGGCAGGCAGATCAAGGAAAAGCACGATGCTATCTCCCGCTTCATAAACACCTGGCAGGATCACCTGTTGGCTCAGTGTAGTACCTATTCCTATTCCTGTTGTGAACCGGGAAGCCGTAGTGGTATCGCCATCTGATGCACTTTCTGCATTATCTATTACACAGGCTGCACAGGCAATACCGGAAGTGATTGGGCTCACCTGGTCCTGGCCGAAGCTCCAGATGATGCCCGGTCCGCCGCCTACCTTGATGGACACCGGTGTGCGTACATAGCTGTTTAATCCATCTACCGGTGAATTGGCTTCTACATAATAAGTTCTGTTGCGAGCCAACGGTGGTGTGGTAAAAGTGGTTCCACTAAATACCGGTGCTCCGCCCGAAGGAGAAGTAAACCAGTTAAAGGTAGGATTAGTTATCCTCGTTTGATCAATACCTGCAGTTAACGCCACAGTGCCTCCTGCAGTTGTAACAGGTGCTGGTGGTGTAACGGCTACAGGAATAAACGCGGTAGCTTCATATATCCGCAGGGAACCAAATTCTGCAAAGAGGGCAGAGAGGTCTATCTGTACCGCATCAAAGTCTTTTTGTGCAGGGATAATCACCCTGAACTTAGGCGTACCGCCAATGCCGATGCCCAGCGCCTGTAAACGGATAAGGGAGCTGTTCAGCGTAACAGGATCTGCATTGTCTACACCGCCTTTTAGCGTGTGTACTTTCACCGCCGACAGTAATTGTTTGGTATAGATAACACCTGGTATCTGGAGATCCAGTGCGATATTATCACCGGCTTTATAGCCGCCGGGGAATTTCAGCAGTTGTCCTACAGAGGTAAGTGCACCTACAGGCAACACTAATTTGGACGCAGTGGTGGTATCGCCGTCAATGGCCAGGTTGGCGCTGTCTACAAAGCAAAGTACGCAGGCTACGCCACCGGTGATCGGGCTCTGTTCCTGGTCCGCAAAGCTCCATAATGGACCTACGCCTCCGGTTACTGTTACCGGAACTGCTGTACGCACAAAACTCTTCTTGCCGTCTGCTCCGGTAGCTTCTGCATAATAAGTAGTAGTTCTGTTTAGTGGCGGCGTGGTGAAACTGTTGCCGGTTGCCAGTGGCGTTCCTCCTGTAGGAGTACTGAACCATTGGATGGATGCCCCGGGCACGCGATCGATGCTGGCAGCGAAAGTTACGCTGCTGCCACGCACCACGTTGGCTGAGTCAGGAGCAACTGCTACGGGGATAAATGCCGTAGCTTCGTATATCCGTAATGAGCCAAATTCTGCGAAAAGTGCAGAAAGATCTACCTGCACGGCATCAAAGTCTTTTTGTACCGGGATGATCACCCTGAATTTGGGCGTCCCCCCAATACCTATACCCAGCGCCTGTAAGCGGATCAGGGCACTGTTCAGCGTTACAGGGTCGGCGTTATCAACACCACCGTTGAAAGTATGTACTTTCACGGCAGACAATAATTGTTTGGTATATATAGCGCCCGGAATCTGGAGATCCAACGCGATATTATCTCCTGCTTTGTAATTTCCCGGGAATTTCAGCAACTGGCCCACAGAAGTTAGGGCGCCCACCGGCAGCACTATTTTAGATGCAGTAGTTGTATCACCATCAATCGCCAGATTGGCACTGTCTACAAAGCAAAGTGCACATGCAACACCGCCGGTAATGGGACTTGTCTGGTCATCGGCATAGCTCCACAAAGCTCCTGCGCCATTCACCACCTTAACAGTAACGGGCGTACGAACATAGCTTTTCTTTCCACTGGTATTTGCGGCTTCCACATAAAAAGTGGTGGTGTTATTCAAAGCGGGGGTAGTAAAGCTGGGACCGCTACCCAAAGGAGCACCACCGGTGGGGGTATTGAACCACTGGAGGGTGGCGCCGGGAACACGGTCAATGGCAGCATTCAATGTAGTAGTTCCGCCGCGCACTACGGAGGCGGAATCAGGGGTAACTTTTACAGGAATAAAGGCAGTTGCTTCGTATACCCGGAGCGATCCAAATTCTGCAAAGAGCGCGGAAAGATCCACCTGTACGGCGTCAAAATCTTTCTGGACAGGAATAATGACCCTGAATTTGGGCGTGCCGCCAATACCTATACCCAGTGCCTGTAAGCGGATCAGGGCACTGTTCAGCGTTACAGGATCAGCGTTATCAACACCGCCATTGAAGGTATGGACCTTCACAGCGGAGAGCAATTGTTTGGTATAGATGGTGCCCGGTATCTGAAGATCCAGTGCGATATTATCGCCGGCTTTATAACTACCCGGAAACTTCAGCAACTGGCCTACAGAAGTAAGGGCGCCAACCGGCAGTACTATTTTAGAAGCGGTAGTAGTATCGCCGTCGATAGCCAGGCTGGCGCTGTCTACAAAGCAGAGCGCACATGCAACGCCACCAGTAACAGGACTTGTCTGGTTATCTGCATAACTCCACAGCGCTCCGGCCCCACCGGTTACTTTAACATTTACTGGTGTGCGTACAAAACTATGCAGGCCATCCGGAGTGGTGGCTTCAATATAATAATTGGTAGTTGCAGAAAGTGCGGGAGTGGTAAAGCTTGCGCCGGTAGCCAATGCCGTTCCTCCTACGGAATCAGCATACCATTTAAAGGTAGCTCCGGCCATGCGCGGATCGATGGATGCAGTAAGACTGGCCGTTTGACCAGCTGTGATGCTAACAGTATCAGGCGTCGCTTTTACGGGCACAAAAGCCGCTGCTTCGTAAATTTTCAATGCGCCAAATTCGGCAAAAAGGGCCGAAAGGCTCACCTGTACAGCATTAAAGTCTTTTTTTACAGGCAGCACCACCCTGAATTTGCTGATACCTCCCGGGCCTACACCCAGTGCCTGTAAACGGATCAGGACAGCGCCAATATTGGTGGCGTCACCATTTGACACGCCATTGTTGAAGCTTTCAATCTGAATACCAGACAATGCCTGCTTGGTATATAATTTATTCGGAATTTCAAGATCAAGGGAGATATTATCGCCCGCTTTATAAGAACCGGAGAAGATCAGGCGTTGTCCCGCAGAGGTAGCAATACCAACCGGCAACACAATCTTTGACGCAGTGCTGGTATCGGCATCGATAGCCAGCTCAGGATAATCTACAAAGCACAGTGCACAGGCAATCCCGCCTGTAACCGGGCTTTGCTCATCAGAGGCAAAGCTCCATAGCGCCCCGTTTCCACCGCTCACCTTAATATGCACAGGTGTGCGTACATAGCTTAACAAACCGGGCGTGCCGGTGGATGCTTCCACATAATAAGTAGTGCTTCTGCTCAGCGCCGGGGTTGTAAAAGAATTACCGGTAGCCAGTGCAGTTCCTCCCGCAGGGGTGTTGAACCATTTGAAAGTAGCACCGGAAACGCGGGGCATGGAAGCATTTAACGTTACCATGCCGCCTACCGGTGTTACCGGCGGTGCAGGTATCGTTACCGGGATGATAGCTGCTGCCTCATAGATCTTCAGTGAGCCAAGTTCAGCAAACAAGGCAGCAAGACTTACCTCTACAGCATCAAAGTTCTTTGTAATTGGTACTACCACCCTGAATTTGTTGGTAGTGCCGAGGCCCAGACCCAATACTTGTACCCTCACCAATGCGTTGTCCAATGTTACAGCGTCATTATTGGAGACACCTGCATTGGACGTTTGTATTTTTATTGCTGATAACAATTGTTTGGTATAGATCTGGTTAGGAATTTCCAGATCGATGGCTACCTGGTCGCCTGCCAGATAAGAGCCGGAGAACTGTAAATTCTGTCCAACGCTGCCCACCAGGCCTGCAGCCAGTACCAGCGTGGAAGCGGTAGAAGTGTCTCCGTCGATCGCCTGTTGCGGATTGTTAACGGTACAAAGCAAACAGCCACCAGCGGTGGTTTTACTTTGACCGGAGGCATAGCTCCAGAGCGGACCGGCAGCCCGGCGGGCCCTTACAGCCCTGTCAGGATTCAGTGGAGCATAGGGATGCAGTCTGAGATAATTTACCAGGTAATTGACGTCCCCCTTGTTCAGATTGCTATTTGTAACAGGAACAGTTTTTGTCCCCAAGGCACTGATAGATCCCCCTGTTGAGATAATCAGCAGGTATAGAAGAATTAGTAACGTAACAGCCCTAGACGACCCTTTAGGAGTAAAGATAGGATGCATAGCAATAGTGGGTTTTATAAATGCATTTTTTAATGTTCTTGCTTCAAGAACTCTAGGCAGGCAGGCGGTTATGAGGCGTAACAAAAGAAGTGACCTTACAGTATATCACATATGACTGGTTGATATCTTCCCCTTTCAAAAAGTTAAAGTATTGTTACAATGAGGTACGAAAGTAAATGGATGCAGGCGTTAAACGAAAGCCCTTTTTGTTCATTTAATTTGGAGTATTCATTTTGTTCAGTTTGATAAAATAGCATTCATTTTATCCATTAATTTTTATGGTAACACATCATTTTTAGGCTATATTCTGCCGGTCAACAAAAAAATAAGTCCTCTCCATAATTCATTTTATAAAAAAATATTCCTTCATTCAAAAGCTGATAAATAAAATATTAATATATTTTATATAATACTACTATATTGTAATAGTCATATTTATATATGATATTGATCTGATAATTAAGAAAAGAGACCGTTTTATTATTAATTTTTATATATATAATTCAATTTAATACCTCTTGTTCATTTTGTTCATTCGTCTTTTCGAAAATCTAAACGCAAATACGATACGTAATTAATCAGGTACCGACAATTCGAAAATCCATTTATTGTCCCCTATGATTGATCTATCCTATGACTTTATCATTACCCTGCAGAATGAAGTACTCCGCAGGTTTGGTGTTGAAGTCATGTTGCCAGGAGATTGCAAACATCTCTCTCAGTCCATATTGGATAACACCACGAAACTGGTAAGCGAAACAACGCTGAAAAGGGTGTTCGGATTTGCTGTTGCTCAACACAGCTTCTCCAGATATACCCTGAACACACTTTCGCAATATTGCCAGTATAAAGACTGGGAGGATTTTCAGCAACATCACTACCGGAAGCTAAACACCGCTTCGAAAACAACCAGTGCGTCTACTTCAGCCGCAGCATTGGATAATAGTAAATGGTCTGACTTGAAAAACAAGGCGGATGCTGTTTCCCATTATACCATGCTCACTCTCAAAAACCGCTCTGGTATTGCCTTCCCGTACACTGTTCACAGACCTTTCTGCAACGCCCACATCGAAAAATTCCTGGAAAGCGACTACGCTGCCACCGCTTTAATAGCGCCTTCAGGATGGGGTAAGTCGCTGGCATTGGTTCACCTGGCGGAACACTGCTGGTTTGGTAAAGAAGCCCGGTACAAACAGGATATATGCTGGTTTATACATGCACACGCAGCAGGAAGCCTCTTACTGAAAGGATTCTCCCTCTCTTCATGGCTGGATAACCAGATGAACCTCGGCAATGGTGAAAATTTCCGGGAATATTTCTCCAGTCATTTCGATAAAAAAGGCGGGCGCCTTATATTAATAATAGACGGCTTTGATGAAATTGCAGTAGCAGGTGAGAAGCTCCGGTTGCTGTATTCCAAACTGGAAGATTTTGTGTATTCCAACGACCTGTATCCCTGGGTGAAAGTGATCCTTTCCATCAGAAGCAGCACCTGGGCCGAAATATTCCAGCACTCCCAGCAATACCCGGCCTTCCGCCGTTACTGGTACCTGGGCGCTGAAATGGATGAAGAGACGAATATCAACATGCCCCGGCTTACGGAACAGGAAGTAAAGTCTATTTTATATAACCACCAGTTTGATCCTGCCACCGTACGCCTGTTCTCTGAAAATTTCCTGCAAAAACTGCGTTATCCATATTACCTGCAGCTATTTTGCCAGCTCAACAGCGGTCCGGATCAAACCTTTGTGGACGAGCATCTCAGCTTATTCGAAATTGTATCTCGCTTTATCCAGAACCGTGTATTCAATTCGCAAAGCAATGCTTTCAAAATAAAAATCATTGAAAAATTACTGACCCTGCTCGACCTCGGCAGAACAGGGATCTATGCAGATAAAAACCTGTTGCTCACCCAAAATGCAGAGCTCTTCCCGGCCTATAAAGAGCTGCTGGCAGATAATATACTGGTAGAAGAAAACCTGAGCCAGGAAATCATGTTCAATGTGAAGGTGCGCTTTGCCCATACCATGCTGCTCGAATATTTTGTGGCCATGCACTACCTCAAGGAAAACGGTCAGGAAATAAATGAGCCCATGCTGATGGCAATACTCGAGCACCTGCCACAGTCGCCCTACCGGATAGGCGTATTCAGATGGCTGCTTCGATATGCCATTAACCATGCGCAGATCGATGGCATCATTAAAATGTTGCATTTACCATTATCCAACATAGAAAAATCACACCTGCTGGAATACCTGGTATTACATTACCAGCACGACGGCAACAACCAGGGTGAACTCAAATCCATCTTCCCGGCGGGCTTCTTCAAGAAAAACCCTATTGGCCCCTTTATCAGTGACGAATTTATTCATTTCAGGAAACGCAAAGTGCTTACTGCTTTGCTGGGACTTGCTGAAGCCCGGGAAGACAAACTGAAAATCAGGAGCAAGCTGTTTACCATGGCATTATTGCAACTGGATGCAGAACAATGTGAAATAGAGCTCAATAATATCAAAAAGATCTACGCGGCAGATGAATTTGAAGATGAACTGTGGGTAACTCCCTATGAAATCCAGCTCTTCATTTATGAATTCCTCAAGTTTGGTATTATCAATGAAGATATCAGGGAGAAGATCTATAATTATTTCCGCTACTGGACAGGAGGAGGCAAGAAGCCCATCACCGAACCACAGGAAATTGTATTCCGTAATATGGGCATCGTTTTCACCCTGCTTGGTGATAATGAGCATCTGCTGAGCTTTACTACCCGGATCTTTGAAACATATCCTTCTTTACAACACCGTAAAACAGATTCATTGCGCCTCACCCTGCTCTGCTGGCAGGCACAGGCCTACCTTGGCTTAGGTCAGACAGCATCTGCAGCACGCATCTGCCGGCATACCGACCAGGTAATCAAAAAGTATTCTGTTGATTACTTCGGCGGAAAATACCTGGAATCTGTTCAGAAACTGCTTTATGCCGGTGTATATTTTAACGAACACGAATTCAATAAAGCCATCCGTACGGCAGAAACGGCGGTAGAAAACGCACAGAAACTGGATTTCAAAGTATTGGCACTGATGAATTTCGGCCTGCTGAGCAAGATCTACCAGCAGTTGCATATGGACAAACAAAAAAATGATACTGTTCAACAAATAGAGCTTATCAGGAAAAGTACCTCTTTTAAACAGGCCGTTCCAAATTTTGCGAGGTGATTATGGCATAATTTTGCTTTATTGCGTAGCATAATGGCCATAGACGAAAGTAAATATACCGTAGCACAGAAAATATTGTTCAACACACTGAGCCTGTTGACCTTATTATTGCTGGCACCCTATATCAACCGCTTTACGCCACCACTTATGCTGAATGGCTGGCATATCGATCTGTTATTGGCCGTGGCAGGAAGTTTCATCCTTGTTTACCTGCTCCGCTGGATTTTCAGGCCGCTCATCATCCCGGTGTTTTTACTGATCTGTACTGCGCTGGTTGTAAATAAACTTACCGATCGCTATACCTTTTATAATGTACTAAACGATTATAAAGGAATGGTGCAGGGTAACCTCAACACCAAAGGCAGCAAACAGCTGGATATCCTCAGCTTATACCCGAGAAGGGTGGAAAGCTACCGCGATAAAACCGTACGCGGCATAAAGGAAAAGATCAATTACCAGGATTCAGTGGTCCGCAATTTCTCCGTAAAGCATTCCCTCGATTATTACGACGAATACTTTTATAAGTACGGAAAAATAACCCGGTTCCTTTCCCTGTTCCGTTTTATTAACAGCCAGTTTAAATATGTACTGGATTCGCGGCGTGACGAATACTTTGCTACCGCGCAGGAAACCATCCAGAACGGACTGGGCGGCGACTGCGATGATCATTCCATCCTGATGGCCTCCTGCCTGCAGTCGATCGGGGCCCGCTGCCGTATTGTACTGATTAAAGGTCATGCCTATCCTGAACTTTATTGTGGCGATAAAGAAGAATTTGAAATTATGAAACAGGCCATCATCACGCTTTTTCCCAAACCGGCCGTAAAAGAAATATATTATCACGAGCTGAAAGGGGAGTACTGGATTAACCTGGATTACACTGCCCGTCGCCCCGGCGGTCCTTATATGAATGATAAAGTTTATGCACTGATTGAACTTTGATCCTTAAATTTGCCGCATGAGTCAATTTAACCGACTGCGGAAATACCATAGTTTTTTTCGATTCAGGAGAGATTTTGAGCAATACAGTTTAAAGAGCGCAAAAAGCTATGAACTCATACTACACTGGTTACACAGTAAAATGAACCGCAACCAGTTCCTCCTGCTTTCAGGTATACTGGTGGGATGCTCGGCGGGATTAGCAGGCGTTATTCTGAAAAGTCTTGTCCATTATATTCATTATGTGATCACCTATAAGGTGCATTTCAGTACCCAGGTGATCTTTTATATAGTGTTTCCATTCCTCGGGATTGTGCTGACCACCCTCGTGGTGATCTGGTTTTTTAAAGGACAATCCAGGAAAGGAATACCCGCCATTTTGCATGAAATAGCCAGGAATTCCAGCCTGATCCCTCCTGTAAAAATGTATTCCCAGATATTGCAGAGTGCCATTACCGTAGGACTTGGAGGCTCTGCCGGGCTGGAAAGCCCTATCGCGGTTACCGGGGCGGCGCTGGGCTCCAATTATGCGCGCACCTATAAGCTCGGATATAAAGAACGCACCCTGTTACTGGCAGCCGGCGCTACCGCCGGGATAGCAGCAGCATTCAACGCGCCAATTGCGGGGATGATGTTTGCCTTCGAGATATTACTTACGGGTGTGGTATTTTCTGATTTCATGCCATTGATCGTAGCGGCTGTTTGCGGAAGTTTGCTCTCCAAAGTTATTTTACAGGAAGAAGCGTTGTTTCATTTTGAATCGAGGGTTGCTTTTAACTATCACAATGTGCCTTATTATATAGCCCTGGGAATACTTTCGGGGTTTTATGCAAGATATTATGTAGTCATCTCCCGGAAAATAGAACATTTTTTTCACTCCCTTAACTGGACAGCCCTGCAGCGGGCCATACTGGGAGGCATACTGGTATCCGCGCTCTGCGTAGCCATGCCGCCTTTATTCGGGGAAGGTTATACCAGTGTGAAATCCCTCGCATCCGGCAATGGGGAAGCTATCCTGCAAAACAGCTTCTTCCGGTACCTGCCCTTACAAAGCTGGATGATACTGGTATTTACCGGCTGCGTATGCCTGCTCAAAGCATTGGCCGCTTCGGTTACCATTCAAAGCGGTGGTAATGGCGGTAATTTTGCACCATCGCTGTTTGCCGGCGGATTCCTGGGATTCTTTTATGCAATGGCCTGCCAGCAGATGGGATTCACTGATGCCCCGGTCACCAACCTGGTAATTGTAGGTATGGCCGGCGTAATGGCCGGAGTAATGTATGCTCCGCTTACGGCCATCTTCCTGATAGCAGAATCCAGTTCAGGGTACGATCTGTTCATTCCCCTGATGATTGTTTCCACGATCTCTTTCCTCATGGCAAAATGGTTTTCACCGCTCTCCCCGGAAATTACGGAACTGGCAAAAGATGGTAAGGTATTTACACATGCCCATGATAAAAACATCCTGCTGCTCCTGAAAATGGACGACCTTATAGAAAAAGATGTACAAACCATTTCCATTGATGCCACTTTACGGGAAATTATAGAACTGGTAAAAGCAGGTGGCCGGAATATTATTGCCGTGGTGAACCAGGACCAGCTATTTGAAGGTATTATTACACTGGACGATATCCGGCCGGTGATGTTCAATCCCGAAATGTATGATAAGGTGACGGTGAAAAAACTGATGCAGGCCCCGCCGGCGGTAGTGAACCTGAAAGATAACATCAACGTGGTGATCAAAAAATTTGATACTGCCCAGGCCTGGAACCTGCCGGTGATACACGATAAACAGCTGGTGGGTTTTATCTCCAAATCCAGCATTCTCAACAAATACCGCTTATTGTTACAGGAATATTCAGAGGGCTGACAGATTTAATATTTCAGGCCAAGACTTTTGAAACAAAATGCCTAAATTTCTTTATACGAAAATCCGATAATGGCCAGAGTACTGATAAATTTTGCGCATCCCGCACTGGAAAAATCCAGGGTACATGCCCACTTGCTGCGGGTGATTAAGAACATACCGGGCATTACTTTCAACGACTTATATGAACAGTACCCCGACCTGGATGTGAATGTAGCCCGCGAACAAAAGTTGCTGGAACAGCACGATATTATTTTTATGCAGCACCCCTTTTACTGGTACAGTGCGCCAGCTATTGTAAAACAATGGATGGACCTGGTACTGGAGCATGGATGGGCATACGGCCATACCGGCAAAGCCTTGCAGGGAAAGTACTTTGGCAATATTATCACCGCAGGCGGTTCAGAGCATTCGTATCAGCCGGATGGTCATCATGGTCATACTATACATGATTTCCTGCTGCCTTTTATACAAACGGCCAAATTGTGCAATATGCATTACTCCGCTCCTTATGTTATATACGGAGTGCACCGGCAGGATATTTCTGATATCCAGGAAGACGCCACCAGGTTGAAACAGGTACTGGAGCGCCTCCGCGATGATAAGTTTGATCTTACTCCTTTGCCTGGCCTGGAACACCTGAACCAAATACTTCAACTACCCGCTCAAACCAGATAATATGGATCAACATTCTTTGCTATTTCAGTCGATGGTATACCTGGCTGCAGCCATTGTATTTGTGCCGCTGGCAAAAAAGATGGGACTGGGCGCTGTTTTAGGCTACTTGATAGCGGGTATCATCATTGGCCCTTCTTTACTGGGTTTTATAGGAAGAGAGGGAGAAGATATTATGCACTTTGCAGAATTCGGCGTGGTGATGATGCTGTTCCTGATTGGTATAGAGCTGGAACCGGCGCTGCTCTGGCGGCTGCGCTCCTCCATACTCGGGCTGGGAGGGCTGCAGGTAACACTAAGTGCCGCAGCGATTGCGGGTATTGCTTACCTGCTGGGGCAACCGGTAAACACTTCACTGGCCCTGGGCATGATCCTGTCGCTTTCTTCCACTGCCATTGTGTTGCAAACACTGAATGAAAAAGGGTGGATGGGCACCTCTGCAGGGCAGAGCGCCTTTTCCGTATTGCTGTTCCAGGATATCGCCGTGATCCCTATGCTGGCCATATTCCCCTTACTGGCGGGCAATGCAGCTACCGGTGCGGCTTCGCATGCTCCTTCCCTCAGGGATAATTTACCCGGCTGGGCGCAAACGCTGGTAGTACTTGGCGCTGTAGCCATTATCATTATTGCCGGCAGGTACCTGGTGCGGCCGCTGATGCGTATTATAGCCCGTACCCGTGTACGTGAATTATTTACCGCCACTGCATTGCTGATGGTGGTGGGCATTGCCGTACTGATGAACCTGGTGGGCCTCAGCTCCGCGCTGGGCGCATTTCTTGGCGGGGTAGTACTAGCCAACAGCGAATACCGGCACGAACTGGAAAGCGATATTGAGCCTTTCAAGGGATTGTTGCTCGGTTTATTTTTTATTGCTGTTGGCGCATCTATCGATTTTAAATTAATACTGGAGCAGCCCTGGCTGATCATGGGACTGGTACTGGCTATTATGGCATTGAAAGCCATAGTGTTACTGGCGCTGGGAAAAATATTCAGGCTGAGCACAGATCAGAACCTGCTGTTTGCCTTTGCGCTGGCCGATATTGGGGAGTTTGCGTTTGTGTTGTTATCATTTACCAGTCAAACGCGGCTCATGAGTGAGGAAATGACTGCCATGATCACGGCAGTAGTAGCCATCAGTATGGCACTCACACCGTTGATTATGCTGCTGTATGAAAAAGTGATACAGCCACATTATACCCGGTCTGAAGTGAAAGCGGAAAGGGAAGCGGATGAGATCAAAGAAAAAAATCCTGTGATCATCGCGGGTTTTGGTCGCTTTGGCAGCATGACAGGCCGCTTCCTTCGGGCAAACGGCATTAACACTACTATCCTGGATCTCGATTCCGACCGGGTAGATGCGCTTCATAACCTGGGTATTAAAGTATATTATGGAGACGCATCGCGTTATGACCTGCTGGCCGCTGCAGGCGCCGCAGATGCAAAAATGCTGATCATTGCTACCGACCATCCGGAACAAACACTGGAAATAGTGAAAATGGCACAACGGTATTTCCCCCACCTGCAACTATTGGTAAGGGCGGAAAATAACGAAGATACTTTTGAGTTGATGGATCTGGGCGTATTGCATATTTATCGTGAAACGGTAGACACTTCCCTGCGTGTTGGGGTGGATGCCCTGCGTATGCTGGGAGAGCGGGCTTATCATAGCGAACGTGCCGCCCGTACTTTCTTCCGCCAGGATGAGCGGACCCTGAAGGGCTTATCAGCCCTGCGCGACGATAAAAAGCAATACATCAGCTCTATGAAAGAACGGATTGAAGAAATGGAAAAGCTTATTTCTTCCGACCGGGTGAAAACCTGGCTGGATGAAGGGCAGGGCTGGGATCCTGAATCATTGCGTGATGAGATCAGGGGAGAGCAACCGGACGAAGCATAATTATTACCGGATATGCTGGATAATAAGTTCCGCCACATGATGTAACAAGCCAACGTCTACCGGGTGCAGATGATCGTGCATAGGCTTGCTGGAAACAGCGCGCACATAGCCTTCTTCATCAGGTTCAAAAGTAATTTCATGCTCTTCAATGGCCACTTTGTAAACCGTTTTGAATTGCTGGTGAGCAGTTTGCACATCCAGGATATGCGGATGCCCTTTGTATTCAAATTTAAGTGTGAAGAAGTCTGACATAGATCATTACTGTTGCGCAGTGTTCACTTCCCTTTCATCGTGCCGGCGATGATAGTAGCGTTTTATCCTGTTCTTTTCATCGCGGGAAAACTGATGAATCAGCCACAGGCAAAAGCAAGCAAGACCGCTGATAATTAATATGTAGCCAACAAAACCCATGGTATGGAACACTTTGAACCACATCCAGTCGTTTGTTAAGGCATACTGCGCTAAGATAGCTAAAATCAACCCTGCTGCCGCTAATACAATTGCAATTTTTTTCATGGGGGAACTTTGGGATAAAAAATCTGTTTCCGTGAAATAAAGGGACAAACCAAATGCCATTACCTATTTACGTGTTATGCACCTGTTATGGATGTATTTCACGTAGATATTTTTCTACATTACGAGTGTTATAACGAACCACCGCGTAAGATTGTTACAGTTGCAAACGAATTCCCAGCTTGTTTAGTCCTTTCACCAGGAAAAGCATGATCACTGCAAAAAAAGCGCACCAGGCAATGCCCGGTAGTCCTTCTTCCAATACAGCCGGCAGGCTGATCCCCGCGAGCAGCATTCCATAGAAAACAATGTCCGGCAATATATAAGTAAGCAAAGGATTGGATCCCGCCGGACGGAAGAAAGCCGTCCACCTGCTGAAATGCTTTACATCTATCAGGAAATACAACAAAGAAAAGATAGCCACACATATAGCGCTGCAGTACAAACACCAACTTGGCGTAGCCTGGATCTTCGATAGTTTATAACCGGGCCTTAACATTACACCGGCTATCAGTAATAAGGAAAAAAATCCCATTACCCTTGCCAGCAGCTTACTCCCTTTCAGTCCCAGGTCATCATCAAAATAAAATAACGTTAACAACATCCCCGACAGAACAATAGCCGTATGAGCAGCATTGCGTGCCTGTGAATTAAGCCAGCTCCATTCACCCTGCTGCATAAAAGGTTGCTTGCATAAAATATAGTACCCGATACATACGGCTATCATCAGCATAATACCTCCTGCAACACCTTTAAACACCTGGTAAATAATGCAGGCATACAGGTACGCCCATCCTATTAGTCCCAGGATACCCCACCATTGCGGGCTTAATCGTTCTGTTCCTTCTTCACCCCCACGGAAAATTACAGCCAGGATAACTAAACCAATTGCGCCTGCCGCTTTAAAGCACCAGGAGATCCAATGTTGTTTGAACTTATAAACATTCCATACCAGTATGGCGCATATGTAAAACAGGAGCGACCAGGCAGCGCCGCTCATCCCGGTAGCTGCAGCGTTCACTAATTCTGCATTTACCATAAAAATACCAAGTACCCACAAGCCCAGTGTACGCCATATAATATGCCGCTGCAACTGCCAGAAAGTATCTCCTTTCGCCAACCTGCTATTGATGGCAAAAGGCACCGACATGCCCACTATAAAAAGAAAAGCAGGGAAAACAACATCCACAAAAGTCATCCTGTCTTCATTACCATGCGCATGCTGCATCCAGGAAGGAATACCGCTCACCCCTGCTACACTGTTAACGAAAATCATGACAAGAATAGTAATTCCGCGGAAGGCATCAATAGATAAAATGCGGCCAGTCTTTAAATTGTTAATCATAATTGGTAGGGAAATGACTTTATACAAAGTACAATATTTACTTTATATTCTCCTGCTGCCGTTAAGCCCATTTTAATAACCGGGGTGCCAAAAAATAATTACCTTTCTCCCGATAACAAAATCTGAAAAGCTTATGATAAGATCCATCCTCACCGTAACCAGCCTGGCTGCCGTTACCTGCTTCGTGGCATGTAACCAGGGCCAGAGACAACCCGGTGATGCCACTTCTTCCACCTCCGATGCAGTAGCTGCTAATGTAGACAGCACCGTAAACCCCGCACAGGATTTTTTCGATTATGCCAATGGCGGCTGGATAAAACGCAATCCTATACCCGCGGAGTACAGTTCATGGGGCATTGGTAATCTTGTACAGGAAGAATTGTACAAACGCCTGCGCATCATCAATGAAAAGGCCGTGGAAAACCCCGCCGATCCTATCTCCAAAAAAATTGCCGCTTTCTGGAAAAGCGGCATGGATTCCGTTCGCATTAACCAGGAAGGCATAAAACCTATCGAAGCAGAACTGAAAGCCATTGATGCAGTTATTACCATTCCACAACTGGTGCAAATTGCCTCCAAACTGAACATGAACACCGGCGCCTTCTGCAGCCTGTATATAGGCCAGGACGCCAAAAACAGCGAGGTGATTGCCGTTCAGCTGGGCCAGGGCGGATTGGGGTTACCTAACCGCGACTACTACTTTAACACCGATGCGCGCACCACTAACATAAGAAAT
>NZ_DATCRD010000092.1:0-10806 GCF_036569185.1 Chitinophaga sp. | reverse complement strand
TACATTCAGCTTCACCGATCCTTTTCCTTTCAGCACTTTCTTTGATACTCCCAGGTCCAAAGAGCACATGGATTTCATCTTAAACAGGCCTTCTTCTGTTACCTGCGGGGATACATAGAAGAAAACAGCTTCGGCAGACAGGTCCTTGCTCAGGGTGAATGTTTGCTGGGTGCGGCCAAAGAAACCGGCAGAAGACAATTTTACCTGGTTATCGTTTACCACTGTTTCAAACATTACATAGGAAACGGAAAATGTGGTAAAGCTCATCCACCATTTGGTAATGGGCATTGGCACCGTTACGTTCAGGCTAAAGTTGTCTGATTTGGCTACGTTCAGGTACTTGTACCGCAGGATAGAGGTATCGCCGGTAGATTTATCCACGTCTGCCTCCAGGATCCTCGTCATCATGTCTTTGGTATGTGAATACCCCAATGAGGTGATCAGGAAATCCTTGAATGTATGCGTGATTTCAAAGTTGTTGGAATACTGTGGCCGCAGGTTAGGATTACCTGATTCCTTGGTATACCTGTCCAGGTAAAATTCAAAAGGGTTCAGGTCTTCATAGCTTGGGCGCTGGATACGGCGGCTGTAAGTCAATCCCAGTGTATTGTCTTTATTCAGTTTATAGGTCAGCGCCATGCTTGGAAACAGGTTGAAATAAGTGGAATCATTCTTTACCTGTGTTTGCTGCTGATCTTTCATGGAAGTGGAGATACCGGTAATATGTGTTTGTTCTCCACGCAATCCCAGTTGTACATGCACCTTTTTAAACTGCCTGCTGTAATTAATATACGCCGCATTTACATTCTCCTTGTAAATAAAGTGATTGGAACGATTTTCATCCAATATCCAGTTACCCATTCTCAGTGAGTCGAAGCGGGCATCATTATCTGTTTTCACAAAGCTCACTTTTGCACCTGCTTCAAATTTGGCCTGGTTTTTCAGCGGGTGCGTGTAGTCAATTTTTGCCGTTTTAATGTCAATGCTGGAAGGCTGGTTGTTACGGGAAGTGTCGCTGCCCAGCATCCCCTTCTCTCCTCCATCGCGGGATACGGCGTATATAGTGGCCAGTTGTTTTTGTGTGTTCTTTGCATAATCCACATCAATGTTCAATTCCTTGCCGGTTGTGTCCAGGATACCGCGATAGTTTAAGTTAAAGGCATTACGGTTCCAGCTGCTGCTTTCACTGGTATGGGTTTTCAGTACGGAATCCACCTGTTTGCCATTGCCGATGCGGGTAGTGGCAAAACTGGGGATACTGCGGTCGCCGCCAGATAAATCAGCCATCACACCTATGGTATGTCCTTTACTGATGAAGTAATCGGCGCCTATTTTACCGGCTTTGTAGTTGGATTTTGTGTGCATGTTGTTTGTCTGGTCGTATACGCGGTACTGGTTGTTTTCAGTAAAGGAGCGGAACAGGGCGAGGTCTTGCTGTTGTTCACGGTGACTGTAATTGCCTGACCCGTAAATGTTGAACTTTTCATTGCGGTGGTTCAGGTTCAGGGCGCCATTCCAGCGGGGCCAGATACCATAGCCTGCGCCAACGGTCACGTTACCATTAGTACCGTAGTTGATGTTCTTTTTCAGTTTAAGGTTAATGATCCCTGCGTTGCCGGCTGCATCATACCTGGCGGAAGGATTAGCGATCAGCTCTATCTGGTCTACATTAGTAGCTGGCATACTTTTCAGCAGCTCGGCAACGTCCTGGGAACTCATATTGGTTGGTTTGCCATCTATCATGATCACTACCCCGCTTTTACCTTTCATGGAAATATTACCCTCCTTATCCACTGTAACAGTGGGAGATTTTTCCAGTACTTCCATGGCAGAGCCACCGGATGCGGTGATGCTGTTTTCCACATTTACCACCATTTTATCGGCTTTCTGTTCTACGAAAGGTTTGCGGGCGGTTACATCTACTCCTTTCAGGGTTTTGGATGCTGCTTCCAGCGTTACAGCCGGCACTTTTACGGAGCTGGCGGCTACTTCGAATGTAGGGCTGTAACGTTTGGTCATACCAACTGAAACTGCAGCGATCAGGTATTTCCCCTGTTTTACCTGTTCAAATTCATATTTACCATCTATATCTGCGATAGCTCCTTTTACTAAAGAGGAGTCTTTGGCTTTTAATAAGGTTACAGTAGCAAACTCTACAGGTTTATTGCCGGATTGGGTGATTTGTCCGGTTACTTTTGGGGCAGTTTGCGCAAACGAGGTCAAAGCAGTAACTAACATGCTCATTGTTAATGTTATAGCTTTAAAATTTGCTTTCATATATGGGTGATTTAGAGTTTAAATGTTGTCGATTCAGATTCCTTTAGTTCTTTGGTTTATATACTACAGTAGTTAAACTACTACAGTAGATCATCAACTACAATGTAAAAGTAGGTATTATGTATTACACAGTACATAGCATTACACAAGCGGTCTATAGATAGGGACGAATGGTAAAAAGCTATGGAACAACTAGAAGACGACTGGAGAAAAAGAATGTTGCAGGGGGATTGGGCTTAAATTAAACAGAGGTGTTAACGGAGGATGACTGGTATTATAAAAGGACGAATAAGCAAAGGAACTATTGGGGGACGCATCTAAAGATAGGATGACTGATATTATAAAGGACAAATGCTTCCTGTTCAGGGCAGGGCCAAAGAACCGGTAACAGCACTGTAGTGAAGATGAGATGATGGAATGCAGAATAAGGGCCGGCTGGAAAAACAGCTCATATCTATTAGACCAGGGGCCAAAAATTGAAATCAACAATACCAGGTAAAGGGGCAGCCTGTAAACCACCAGGGCGATAGGTGGGGCTTGGTGATAGAGACGAAAGTGACTGCCGTTAAGGCAACCGCAAGATGGTGGGTGAAAACTGCCACTCCGGCCATCCAAAGGCAACCCTGGTCCGAAGGAGTTTCTTCTACATGGTTAATAACCTAAACCGGATTTCTTTAGGGAGATATCCCACCGGACAGCCCCGCTTTAATTCAACCGCTCATCCACCCTGATAATTTTCCGGTAACCCGACTTACGGCGGTGATGGTAATAATTCATTACATAAGCAAATAACATTGTACCGGAAAATACCAATAACATGGAAAGCGTGTTCTTTAAACCCAATAACAGGTTATCAATCGATAACATTTTACCAGGTAAGGAAGCCGCTGCAGGCGTCCACCGGGTAAACTGATCTGTACGGGGATTATAATCGGCATAACGGCTTCCCGGCGTGAAACGGGCAGCAGCAGCTATTACCGCCAATTGGTTTTTAATTTGTTCCAGTTCTGTTACCTTGCCAATGGCCGTGAAACAGAGAGCCCCTTTTCTGCCCAATAATCTTAATTCATAATTCAGCATGGGCGCTTCATTCTTACTAAAATATAAAATACGCGCCCAGCACAGGGAATGATTGTCTTTATTATAATAAGGAGTAAAAGCCCAGTCCATACCGGAAATCAGCCCCGCTCCCTTTCCGCTCCGCAAAAGATTTTCGCTTTTCAACTCCTCTTTCATCTCCGCCAGCAACTTTGCGTAATCAATTTTCCGGATCTCCGACTCCTCCATAAAACCAGATGGTTCAAAGGAAATCACCACTCCACGGAAATCTTTATCCATAGGCCCCATCCTGTCGGGCAACAATACCCCAAGGGTATTGGGGTTTTCCGGGTTCCCCCACAAGCGCTCCACAAGCACACGGCTTTGTGCAGCATCGAGCAAACGATACCCTTCAGGTACATTTAATATTGTACCCTGCCCTAACTCTTGTTCACCTGCTTTATAATTAAAGGAAGCAGCCACCATTTCAGACGAATCCAGCTTATCGTACCGGCTAAGGCTGTCCTCCCTGGATAAGCCCAGGGCATTGAGGCCGGCAGCTAAACAACCTAATACGATCAAGCTGCAAAAGAACGTACGCATAAAACTAATTAAATAGCCCAATGTATTTATCAGCCTAACAAACAGGACAAAGCGCTATAAAATATACAGATAATTATTGAGGCAATATTACAGATACATAATGCTGCTATAACTCTGCTGAAAAATTAGTGCTTAAATCAAAAAGTGTCAATAACACGTTAAATACATTTACGGATGCTCCAGTTTGAGGTCGTCAAGGATATGTGGAAGCTCGTTTTGCAGCAGCTCAAAAAATTCCCGCTCTTCCTTGCGGATATGGGCTTCCAGGCTACATGCCAGTATATCCATTGCGGCATCCATATCAGTGCTGTCTGTGAGGGTGCTATACATACGGGAAATAATCAGGTGTTCTTCCTGCAGCTCCCGGATCATGGTATCAATTGCTTCATGCCGGCCGGCGCACTTCTCAAAAAGATATTCCTCCTTTTGAATATGCGGTACCATCAACTCATGGAATACTTTTACGATATACTCAAACCTTGCCTGTGTTTCCAGGGGGAACCCTTCGTATGGCGCCGCATCTTTTTTTAAATAGCGGCATACAAAGAGGAGGCGCTTGTGCTCGTGCGACAAGGGCACTAATGAAGAGTGACGTTGCATATACTAAATCAGGAGAGCTTATTTGCCGCAGTATTATTTTTACGATAGATGCCAATCAATATAATACCGGCAATAACCAGGAGCGTGGAAATAATTTCGGCCTGTGTAGGATGAAAACCAAAAATGTCATACCTGGTATCTACCCTGATCTTCTCTATAAAAAAACGCTCCACTCCATTTAATATCAGGTAAATGCCAAAAATAACACCAGGTATCTTTACTCGTTTACGGATACCCCAGAGAATTCCGAATAATACCAGGCAAACAATAATTTCATATAACGGTGTGGGATATACGGCAATAGGTAATACTTTACAATAAGGGCCATCACAACCGGCTAAGGGTATTCCTTCTTTAATAACGTTGTGCGGATAACCATAGGCAAACAACCAGTCCGGTAAAAATCCCAGTGCGACTGGTTTTTCAAAGGCCGCATGCGGGATCTTCTCTACTGCTGCATATTGTTGCTGGAAAAAACCGGCATTCTTCTGCACTATATCCTGGAATGTAGCCGGCGCCATTTTCACAGTATGGCCGGTACCGGCATCCACAGCATAGGCGCTGTTGTAAATTCCCCAGTCGCCATCACCTGAAAAATGACAGCCCATCCTTCCGATCGCATAAGCCAGCATCAGCGCTGGCGCAGCGCTGTCGATCAGCGCACGGATATTAAATTGTTTTTTCCGGGCATAGCTAATGATTACGATAGCCGCCACTATCAGGCCGCCGTAGAAGGTCAGGCCGCTGAAAGACAGCAAAGATCCAACAGGATCCTGTACAAAATCGCCCCAGTTTTCGAGGTTATGGAATATTTTGGCGCCGAGTAATCCGGCGATGGCGGCCATTACAATAATATCCGGCACGCGGTGGTGCGGCATTACCATCACAGTTTCTTCTTTAGGTTTGGGGAGCGCCTGTTTCTTTTTTGTATAGTATTTATATCCCGCCATGGCTGCTGCCACAAGGATACCCGCAATAAAACTGCCCTGTCCTGAAAATACAAACGACTGCAAATCCTGGGAAGCAGTGTCCCATTGAAAAAAGATCCCGAGGATCTTGTATCCTATTATAAATCCTACTACTGCATTTCCGATCAGCTCTCCCTGCGAAGCCGGAAGCCCTGTAACTATTTTTTCGGGAATACCTTTCAGCAATCCCAGCGCCTCACGACGTTTGAGCTCACGCGTTAAAATATAGGCGCCAGCCAGAAAGGCTATCGCAACAAAAAAACCAAACGTCTGGAATATCTTTAAAAACGGGATTTCTAAGCCAAGCAGATCTCTGAACGCGTAATATAGATTAGGATACATAGCCGAAAAAAAATTGGTGATCTGAATCTTCCTATGAACAAAGCCGAATTTAATCAAAAGGAAAATCAAACCACCAAAGTACGATGCAATTTCGAATTTCTAAATCGGAATTTAGAAATGTGAATATTTAGCAATACTGTTCAAAAGCGTCAGCCAGGTTTGCAGCAATCATTTGTGCAGAACGGCCTTCGATCATATGGCGCTCAATAAAATGCACCAGTTCACCATTTTTAAACAGGGCTATCGCCGGAGAAGAAGGAGGATAAGGCATCAGGTGAGTACGGATCTGTTTTACCGCTTCACCATCAAAACCTGCAAAGCTGGTAGTGAGCCTGTCTGGTTTCTTTTCGCTGTGCGCCACTGCCAGCAGTACGCCCGGACGGGCAGTACCTGCAGAACAACCACATACAGAGTTGATCACAACAAGCGTGGTACCTTCCTTCTGCAATGTGCTATCAACGCTTTCCGGTGTCAGCAATTCTTCAAAGCCATTATCTGTTAATTCTGCCTTCATTGGCATTACTAGTTCCGCTGGATACATATAATTAGAGTTTTTTCTGTTTGTATTTTTTACAAAGTTAGTCATATGTACCCAAAAAGTAAAAAATTGGATATTGAAATAGACTTTTTGACACAAAGAATACAATCAATAAGACATAATGTCACAATCTGTAACCTTTTTACTAACAAAATAGCAGTTTTTATGGCATGGTATCCCATTTGATCTGTACCCGGTATCAAACAATAAAATTGATTTCACACTAAAAAATTTTATAGCAACTATGACACACATTAAATTTAACCACAGCCCGCTTCCCAAATCATTTGGTGGATTAGTAGAAGATATTCTCAACGGAGGATTAAATAAGTATGTAAAGGATGATTTTCTGACCAACGATTTCTTTACCACCCATCCTCCGGTAAATATTGTTGAAACACCGGAAGCTTTCGTAGTAGATGTAATAGCTCCAGGATTCTCCAAAGAAGATTTCAAGATCAGTGCGGATGACAAGGCAATTACCATCAGCGCTGAAAAGAAAGCCGAAACAAAGAATGAAGGTGATAAACAGGTACGCCGTGAATTCAGCTTCAAATCTTTCAAACGCTCCTTCACTATCAGTGAACTGGTAGACGCTGGTAAGATTAATGCGAAATATGAAAATGGAATCCTGAAAGTGACCCTTGGTAAAAAGGAAAACAAACAGGATGCCCCGAAAGAAATAGTAGTGGAATAAGGGAAGCAGGCTTCCTGCAAAGGAAGTCAGCTGTAGTAACATGAGGGTTTAAAAGGGATGCCTTTACAGGCGTCCCTTTTTTAGTGTATAATTCACACAAACGTTGAATCTCCCATTGTTTATTATACAATAATTTGCCTGTCTAAGCACGCACTCATGGCAAAGCGCTTCCCGAAAGGCTGGTTACTTATAAAAAGCATTTACCTGGGCACTGAAAAAGCAGTGATCGGCAACATGCTTCTTCATACAGAAAACACATATGAGCAGGCGAAGATCAAACTGATCTTTGATTATGCCTTCTTTTATATCGTACTGCTGCTGAGTTTCCTGTTTGTAAATATGCTGAGCAGGAATACGGTAAATCTGATCATCATTCCCATGATCATTCTCGACCTGGCCGTTTGTCTGCTACTACTGAGGAAAGGGGTGAATGCCAGCACTGTAGGGCTGTTCGGCTCCTTTTCCACACTGATACTTCCCATGCTTTCCTCTTTTCTGAATAACCAGGACCTCGGTCCAAAATACACGCTGATATGGGTAATGAGCATCCTTATCTGCTACATTACCGTGAACCTGTTTACCGCCCTCATATGGAGCCTGATCCTTTGCGCCTATCTCATAGCTGTTGCATGGATGAAGATCAACAATGTGATAATATTCGTGACCCCGGGCTATTCGGCCACCTCTCAATACCTGGCCAACCCGTTTACGGTGGGAATGTATTTACTGTTCTTCATCAGGGCGCTGGGCCAATACTACCGCAATCTTATTTCCATGGAGCAAATGAGAACAGCCGAAAAACAAAAACAACATTTATCGCTGATCAACCAGCACCTTACCAAACAGTTCCTGCTGGTGAAGGGGTTTTCTGCATCAGGAAAAACCGCTATTATAAAAGGAGAAACAGAGCTGCTGGAAAGTTGCTTCAGTGAAATTGAAAAGCAATGCGGCTCTGCCATTGATTATCTCAATGATTCCCAGGGTAAGTAGCACCTACACATAGGTGTTATAAAAGAATACCTTCTTATTGATACTATTTCTGCTATACTAATATGTACATATTACCATTTGCACTTTTTCCAGGCATTATGATAATAAATTCATCATTCCCCGGAGAATCAGGAGAAAAACAGATTAGAAAAAATTACAACTTTTAGGGCTTACCCATACTTCATGATAACACTATCTTTGGCGCATCAAATATTCATCTCCTATTTTCCTTATGCCGGATGAATATCATCTAACCTATGCCATGATAAGGCTTTCAGTAATGGAAGCCTTTTTTTATGAAGAAAAATGAAAAAAATAAGCCCCCCGAATAATCGGGGGGCTTTCAGTAGGATTACTAACCCATTTTTTTAATAACCCAAAATTTTCAACATGCTCTGGGCGGTTTGCTCTTTGGCGTATAACCAGTCTTTCAACTGCCCGTTCTTGTCATATCCCACAATCACATGTTTTGGTGAAGGAATAAGACAGTGCTTGATGCCGCCGTATCCGCTGAGCTGGTCCTGGTAGGCCCCTGTATGGAAAAATCCGATGTACAGCGGCTCTCCGGATGCCTGTTGCTTCGGCAGGAATACTGCGTTAATATGTTCTTCAGACGTATAAAAATCGTATCCGTCGCAGGTAAGTCCACCAAGATGCACTTCCTGGTATTCCTGGTCCCATTTGTTAATTGGCAGCATCAGGAACTTTTCCCCGATCCCCCAGGTATCAGGCAAGGTAGTAATGAAAGAACTATCGATCATATACCAGGATTCCCTGTCGTTCTGCATTTTCTCCCCAATTACACTATAAATCACCGCGCCGCTCTCTCCAACAGTAAAGGAACCAAACTCTGTGTAAATGTTCGGTACAGGTACCTTGTTCTTTTTACACATGCTCTTGATATTGGCTACAATTTCGTTTACAATATAGTTGTAATCATAATCGAAGCCCAAAGAGTGCTTGATCGGGAAACCACCACCAATATTAATGCTGTCCAGTTCAGGGCAGATCTTCTTCAGCTGGCAGTAGAGGTTTATTACGCGGTTAAACTGGCTCCAGTAATAAATATCGTCTTTAATCCCCTTATTCATAAAGAAGTGCAGCATTTTCAGCTCGAACTTCTCATTCCCTTTTATCTTGTCTACATAATATTCAAGAATATCACGTGGAGGAATACCCAGCCGGGAGGTATAGAAATCAAAACTTGGCTCTTCCTCTGCAGCTACCCTCAACCCGAGTTTCACCTTATCTTTGCTCCTGATATTCCGTTTATAGTCTTCCAGCTCTTCCTTATTGTCGAGTACCGGGATCACATTCCTGAACCCGCTGTTGATCAGTCTCGCTATTGCCCTGGTATATGCCTTGGTTTTAAAACCATTACAAATTACATAGGTTTCTTTATTTATCTTCTTCCGCTCGTATAATTTATTGACGATATCAATATCATAAGCAAAAGAAGTTTCAATATGTACCCCATGCTTCAGGGTTTCCTCCATAATAAAGGAGAAATGCGAACTTTTGGTACAGTAGCAGTAGAAGTACTCACCTTCGTACCTGTTTTTCTTAATGGCGTCATGGAACATTTTCTTCGCCTTATTGATCTGCATCCCGATTTTGGGAAGAAAGGTCAGCTTAAACGGTGTTCCATACTTGTCGATCAATGCCTTTATATCCAAACCATTAAATTCCAGGTAGTTATCTTTTACTTCAAAGCCCTCCTGGGGAAACTCAAAGGTCTGTTTTACCAGGTCTGTGTAGGTGTTGTTCATTTAGTACTGCAAATGAATTTTAGGAATTAGTAATAGAAAAAAATAACAGGATAACAATCCATTTTTCCCTCACTGGGAAACTCCTGGTTTACACACCTACGTCAGTTCGAACCCCAGCAAAATAGGTTGCAAATCTAAAGATTTTGTTGATTGCCACCTTAATTTTTTTCAGGCGGTATCCGCTTCAAAAGCACAATTACCCGGGCAAATATACAAACAATTATAAGTCAACAACTTAAATAATATAATTCCCAATTTTACTGGTCTTTTTTCAGTATCTCCAAAGACTGTTTTCCCTCACAGAAAAGCAGGTCTAAAATACTCAGACCCGGGATAAAACCGGTGCGCTCCTGGAACACCTGTGTATAGCCGGGCTCGCCTGTGGTTACCGGCCCCGGCAATATGCTTTCCCGGGCATCTGTGACACCGGGCACTACCTTTTCGTAGCTCTCTGTATAAACTACAGGTACTTTAATGCCGAGCTTGCTATTTATCCATTCAAAGCATGCCATGTTCCAATCCATTAAAAAATGAAACGGTTTTTCAAACAAACCCTGCAGATCTTCTTCATAATATTCAAACCAGGGAGAACGCCGGTAAGCAGACACCAGCGTTTTCCAATGCAAACCCTGCCATTTCTCTTCATTACTGATCCTGACATCCTTCATTACCGTCCGCTGGTTCTTTCCTCTCGACAACGGCACGCTTAAAATCATACGGCCGTTTGGTCCGGCAACGTAACAGCGGTTCCTGTAACTGAGCTTTTGATAGTGCTCATATTTTTCAATCTTTAATATATCGTGCTTTACTAAAGCTTTGTATGAGTCAATTGGTGGAAAATATTGAGATTCAATCAATAGCACCTTCTCTTTTGCATTCTCTGTCATAATGTCAATTTTTTGAACACAGGTGTTAAAATTCCGTTTGTTTCACCTGACAATCACTTATACCTAAATACTTAACAATTAACTTTAAGTAGATGAG
>NZ_DATCRD010000091.1:0-10479 GCF_036569185.1 Chitinophaga sp. | reverse complement strand
GGCCAGGGCTATACCCAGGCACAATGGCACCGCAATGAGGAAAACAACAAGGCCGGCTGAAAAATCGCCTTTTATATTAGAGAATAATGATGTTTGCTTGTTCATAAAATATGCTTTTCCGTTGAGGGATCGCAGTTCCGGATAGCAGCAAAATGCCGCAACCGTGGAAGCTACAATGATAGAATAGTACTACCGTTAAAGGCTATAATACAGGTATCGCCTATGGATACACGTAGCCCGGGTAGTGTTTGAAATAAAGTAATAAATGAATAGAGAAAACAGCTGCTGTAACTACAACGGCTGAACGAAATTATGCAAGGTGCATATTGGGAGGGGGGGCATGGATTTCCTGGGCAGGGTTGCTAGGAATATCTTCCATTAAATGATATTGTAAAATACCAAGAATGAGCAGCGGATTAAACTGGATTTCATCAAACTGTTTACAGAACTTCAGTTCCTTCGCAATCTTTATATGATCGCCACCGCAATCAACCGGGTGCTCTTCCACAATCTGGTTATTAAACAGCAGCTTCCCTACTTCCTTGATCGGAAGCAGTTGAGACACCATCAGTGTCAGGAGGAATATGCCGATTAATTTCTTCATGTGTAAATACGCCTGATGCAAATGTAATAGAGGATAACCATAATATAGTGAAATACCCAATTAAAAAAATGTTAAAGGACTTTAACATAAAAAAGCAGTATCAGCCGATGTTTTCCATTCATCCTTACTATAAACCGGTCATCATTATTCGTAAAAGCATATTATAACCCTTTTTTGACATGAAAGGCAGACTCATACCGGATTTTGCCGGCTTAACCGGGTAACGTTTAAAACAAGTTATTTTGCTTTCTATGGTATTGTGTATTGCATAGTAGTAAAAGTTTCCTATTTTTGTATCGTAAAGTTGAAAGAATAGCTATCAAATACCTTTATAACATCAGAAACTACCATTAGAAAAAAATTAAAGCTCACTTGCCATGAATATTGATAACACACAATCGCAGATGAGGAAGGGAGTGCTGGAGTTTTGCATTTTGTCCGTCATTAAGCAAGGAGAAGCTTACCCTTCAGATATCATCGAAAAGATGAAGGAAGCAAAGCTGGATATCCTGGAGGGCACACTTTATCCTTTATTAACAAGATTGAAAAATGCAGAATTGCTCACTTACCGTTGGGTGGAAAGCAGTTCCGGACCCCCGCGGAAATATTTTTCCATGACAGAAAAAGGGGAAACCTTTTATAAGGAACTGGAAAGCACCTGGAACGAACTGGCTAATGCCGTACATCAATTAACACAAAATAGTACACCCCTGTAAAGGAAGACTACCTAAAACCTAAAATCAACTGGTAATGAAAAAGATAATCAACATAAACCTTTCGGGCCGCCTTATCCCCATTGAGGATAGCGCGTATGAGATACTGAACCAGTATCTCGGCAGCCTGAAGAAATATTTCTCGAAAGAGGAGGGTGGGGATGAAATCGTGTCTGATATTGAAAGCCGCATTGCTGAAGTATTCCAGGATAAACTGAAGAAAGGGGCTCATTGTATTACAGATGAAGATGTGATTGCGGTGAAAACCTCCATGGGTACGCCCGAACAGTTCGACGACGCTGCAGGGGAGAACAGTCAGCAGCAGAAAGAGGATGATCCGTATGCCGGATATATTCCCCGTCCCCGTAAACGCCTGTACCGCGATCCGGACAATAAGGTATTAAGCGGCGTATGTAGTGGTTTAGGCGCCTATTTTAATATTGATCCCGTGATTTTCCGTATCATATTTGCCCTCCTGGCAATCGGCGGTTTTGGTACCGGTATCCTGGTATACTTCATCCTGTGGATAGCTACGCCATCAGCTGATACCGCAGCAGAAAAGCTGGAAATGAGGGGAGAGAAGGTGGATCTTAACACCATAAAATCTACCATCCAGGATGAGTTGAATCATATGAAAGGCCAGATGAAAAATGTAGGAGATGATATCCGAAATTTTTCTCAGGGCCGCGGCAAGCAGGTAGGTAATGACATTGAACGCTTTTTTGTGAACCTGGCCAGTGGATTGGGAAAAGTGTTGGTAGCCGTTACCAAGGGGTTCTTTTATTTCTTTGCTGTAGTGATGCTGATCTGCCTGATCGTGGCAGGAATAGCCATTGCAGCCACTTCCGCGGCCCTGTTCCCCATTAAGGATCTGTTACTCGGCGCCCCGGTGCAAAGTATGCTGCTATGGCCGGCAGTTGGATTACTGATAGGTATCCCCATCGTTGCGCTGGTGATATTCATTATCCGTAAGCTCACTGGTGTAAAGGAAACTAACCGCTATGCGGGTTATACTTTAACTTTCCTGTGGTTAGTCGGACTGGCCTTTGCCGCTATCATTGCCACTTCTTTTGTAAAAGACTTCAGAAGGCCATCTACAGAAACTGAAGCGGTAGCTATTCAACAGCCATCGAAAGGTAAGCTGATCCTGAAAAGAACGCCTGGCATCCTTTCGGAGATCAATGGAGATGATATCAGCTTTTTTGATGATCACCTGCTGATCGCAGACGATACCGTACTGATTAACTATATCCGGATAAGGATAGAAAAAAGTACAACCGACAGCTTTTCCGTGGACGTATCCCGCTTCTCCAGGGGCCGCACCGTACAACAGGCCAAGATGCTGGCGCATGATATCGCTTTTCAATTGAACCAGGAGGATTCCATATTGTACCTGCCGGAAGGATTTTCCCTGCCTCCGCACTCAAAATACCGTGGCCAGCGGGTTACAGTAACCATCAAGGTACCGGTAGGGAAGAATATTGAGATAGACCATGAAGTACGCCGTAATTATGATTTCAGCTGGTATGGCCGCGACGAGGATGATTGGGATAACTGGTATAACGACCAGCCCGGACCGCTGAACCTGAAAATGACACCAGAAGGTACCAACGATGTAAATGAAAAGAAACCGGCGCCTGAGAAACCGGCTACCGATTCTTCTACCGAAGGTTACCGCTATAAAGGGCCAGCTGCTGAAAACGCTGTTAAGGCGGTTAAAAAAAGTCAGCCAATTGAAGGGGATGTTTCTTTCCTGGCATATTCCCTGATCAATATGTTCCACAGTTGATCTATATATAAACACTTATTTTTTAAAGAGATAAAGCGAAAACAAGTCTTTGTTTTCGCTTTATCTTTTCCAGGGGATTACCTTTCTGAGATTTTCCCGATCGGATCATTCCACCGGCTGATTAATGTTTAACTTTGCACATTCAGCAATTAATATTAATAAATAGGATAAGATAAGGAATGCAGGCTCCCATAAACATCGCGCTGGTAGGTAATCCGAATAGTGGTAAAAGTTCCCTTTTTAATGCGCTCACCGGTTTAAACCAGAAGGTGGGTAATTTTCCGGGTGTAACGGTCGACAAAAAGACCGGGACTGCCCAGATTGCATCCGGCGTAACAGCCAATATTATTGACCTGCCGGGAACCTACAGCCTGTATCCTAAAAGCGCAGATGAGTATGTTACCTACGATGTGCTGATCAACCAGCAGAATGAAGATACTCCCCGCCTCGTAATCATAGTGGCAGATGCCTCCAACCTGAAACGCAACCTGCTGTTCTGTTCCCAGATCATTGATCTCAAAATACCTGTGATCATTGCCCTTACCATGATGGACATTGCACGCAAGAAGGGAGTAGAGATCGACCTGGACGGATTGGAAAGGGAACTGGGTGTACCCGTGGTATCTGTCAATCCCCGGAAAAACAAAGGCGTTACGGAGATAAAGAAAGTAATAGACCTGGCTATGAGGTCGCACTACAGTACGCCTCCCAGGGATTTTATCAATAATAATGCACTGGCGAAAGAGGTGATTGAAGAGGTACGGAAAACAGTACCCGTAAAAAGCGACTATGGCGCTTTACATATAGCCGTTAACGTAGACGACCTGTCTTTCGTAGACAAGGCAGGTAAACAGACGATCCATCAGTCGCTGGAAAAACACCTGTTTAATAAAACAAAGATCCAGGCAGAGGAGATCATGCAGCGATATAGCCGGATCAAGCATATCATGAAAGCAACGGTAGTGGAAACAGATCCATTGCAGAAACAACTGCGTTCTGAAAAAATAGACGACCTGCTGTTGCACCGGTTCTGGGGATATGTAATACTACTGGTGGTGATGTTCCTGTTGTTTCAAAGTATTTTCTGGCTGGCATCCTACCCGATGGACTGGATCGAGGGCGGCTTTGGCGCGTTGAGCGGATGGCTGAGCAGTGCCCTGCCCGATAATAAAATCACCGACTTCTTCATAAACGGAATACTGGCCGGTATCAGTGGTTTTGCGGTGTTCATTCCGCAGATCATGATCCTGTTTGGTTTGATCACGATACTGGAAGACACCGGCTATATGGCCCGTATCAGCTTTCTGACGGATCGTCTTATGCGGCAGGTGGGGTTAAACGGAAAATCCGTGATGCCGCTGATCAGTGGGGTAGCCTGTGCCGTACCTGCCATCATGGCTACCCGTACCATTGAAAATAAAAAAGAGCGGCTGATCACTATCATGGTAACACCCTTAATGAGCTGTTCTGCAAGATTGCCTATTTATACCATGATGATCGCACTGATCATCCCTGATAAACGGATTTTCGGTATACTGGGTTTGCAGGGGCTTGTTATGATGGGACTTTACCTGCTGGGGTTTTTCATGGCGATCTTTATCGCAGCCATCATGAAGCTGTTTGTGCGGATCAAGGAAAAAAGTTACTTCATCATGGAGTTGCCGGTTTATCGTTCGCCGCGTTGGGCCAATGTGGGAACAACCATGGTGGAGAAAGCAAAAATATTTGTGAAAGACGCCGGTAAAGTGATTGTGGTAATATCTGTGATCCTTTGGTTCCTGGCCTCTTACGGCCCGTCAGCCAGGATGCAGCCCGTACATGCCAAATACGAGCAGCTGCTGTCTAAAGTGCCGGAAGATTCCCCGGAAGCAGCCGTGCTTAATAAAGAATTCCAATCTGCCAAATTATCCAATTCCTATGCAGGGATGCTTGGTCATACCATTGAGCCGGTGATCCGTCCGTTGGGTTTTGACTGGAAAATCGGCATTGCACTGATCACTTCTTTTGCTGCCCGCGAAGTATTTGTAGGTACCATGGCTACGCTTTACAGTGTGGGAGAGGATCCGGATAACAATAACGCCACGCTCCGGGAGAAATTATCGTCGGCTACCTGGCCTGATGGGGCGCCGGTTTACACACTGGCTTCGGGGTTATCCTTAATGATTTTCTATGCATTCGCTATGCAGTGTATGAGCACGATGGCGATTGTAAAACGTGAAACAAAATCATGGAAATACCCGGTGATTCAGCTTGTTTATATGACTGCACTGGCCTATGTGTGCAGTTTGATCATCTTTAATATCTTCAAATAATATCTTGTACATTGCAGGTATAGTTAACCATAAATGCAATGTTTATGAAATGGCTTTGTTACAGCGTTTTCCTGCTCTTTGCGCTTCCTGCGCCTGCGCAAACATTTATTGATTCTGCACAACTGATGAAGGATGTGCGCACCCTGTCGGCCGATAAGATGGAGGGCCGGAAAACCGGCACCCGGGGCAGCCGTATGGCGCAATTCTATATCCTGGACCGCTTCAAAAAAATCGGTATATCCGCGTATCACAATACCTACGAATATCCTTTTTATTTCCAGGAAGGGGATAAGAAAATAATGGGCACTAACCTGTACGGCTATATTCCGGGGAAGCTGAGCACGGTGATGGTTATCTCTGCACACTATGATCATCTTGGTAATTCCAAAACAAGTGGTGCAGACACTATATTCAACGGTGCAGATGATAATGCTTCCGGTATTGGCGGGTTACTGGCAATAGCATCCTACTTTAAAAAACACCCTCCCCGCTATACCCTCATTTTTGCTGCATTTGACGGGGAAGAAGAAGGGCTGCAGGGGGCCAAAGCGTTTGTAGCACAGCCTCCGGTGCCGCTCACACAGATACGCCAGAATATTAACATGGACATGATTGCCCACAACGATAAAAATGAGCTGTATGTATGCGGCACACAGCAGTTTCCGGACCTGAAAAAGTACACTGATGAGGTAGCCTCCCGCAGCAGTGTGAAGCTGATAGCGGGGCACGACAAGCCGGAAAGCGGAACAGACGACTGGACAAAGCAGAGCGATCAGTATGAATTCTTTAAACAGAAGATCCCTTTCCTGTATTTTGGCGTGGAAGACCACCCGGATTATCACCGCGTTACTGATGAATACTCCCGTATTAACCATTCTTTTTATTACAGGGCGGTACAGGCTGTGCTGGAGGTTGTGAAGAAGCTGGACAGTGATATGCCGGAGAATAAATACAGCGGGGCCAGAACGATGTAAAAAAAGGCCGGTAATTCCTGATGAAGAGAACTGCCGGCCGGTAATATTATTTCCTGATAGTTTGGATCATTCCTTTAAACTTAGTGGATTCCAGCCTGTTGGCAGGAGTTATTGCGATCCTGTTCCCGTTTAATCTGGCCATGCGGCCTAACGAGCCTGCAGCAACGCCCATATCGGTGAGCGCAGCGCGTAGCATGGGGTCGCTCAGGGAGCCCCAATCGAGGGAGAAATCATCATCTGCTCTTATATCGGCCGGAAGGCCGCTGAAATAATCGCCTTCATTAGCTGCATTTTTTGTCTGGAAGTTCACGGCATACATATCGTATTTGCCAAAGGAAATATTGATAAATCCAACCGGTTTGCCATAGGTATTGCTTCCAACAAGTTTAGTAGTCATTACCGGTTTCAGTACGTTATACAGCAGTTCGCTTGCAGATACCGTATTGCGTGTTCCCAGGAAAGTGACCTTGTTCAGGGCCAGGGCGCCGCTTTTCTGGAACCTGGCTGTTTTATAGGTAGTGGCTTCACTGTAAAAGATTTCCGACCAGTTTACACTGGGATAATAAGGCACGGCCTTCATGTATTTAAAGTAAGGCCCGAAATTATTGGTAGTTACGTTGTTGTTAAAAAACTGGGAATACATAGTGGTATTGGTTTTCGCCGCAGGCACCAGTATGTTGGCAAGATATTCTGCCGTTTCAATAAGCCCGCCGCCATTATATCGCAGATCGATGATCACCTGTTTTACGCCGGCTTTGGTATAGGCGTCAAAAATCGAATCTATCTGTGCTTTCACATCAGTTAACGCCACAAAGTTATTGAATACAAAGTAGCCGATTTTATTGCCGCTGAAATCATATAAGTGGGAGTAAAGAATAGGATTCAGTTTATAGTCTGTACGGGCTAAAGTATTCTGCTGGGTGCTGTTATCCGGCCTACGGAAGCCCCAGGTGGCGCTTTCACTGCCAAAGGCATTATTCAGCATGTTGTCGGTAGTACCGTCGTTTACACGAAACCGGGTAACCCCGTTTACATTGATCAGTTGCCATCCTCTTTTTATGCCAGCCTTATCTGCCGGTGAGCCCGGGTATACGTATACCACAAACAGGGTGGTATCTGTCTGGTAGCCCACTTCGAAGCCCATATCGCCGGCAATGCCCTGCTGTAAGGCCCTGGAGGTACCGCCATTGTCTATAAAGCTATACCTGTCCAGGTTATTGCCGGAGGCATCTTTTTTATAAGTGGTCAGCGCATCGAACATTTGTATTGGATTCGGATATTGATTGGGCTTAAAGGTGGCAGAATCGGGCAATACGTCGTTCCAGAGGTAAATATCTTTTGCTATAAAAAAGATGCTGTCGTTAATGGAGCCGGTAGGACTGTTATCTCCCCGGTTCCGTGGAGCGCTGCTGTCTTTTTTATTACAGGCCGACATCAAGAAAATGAGCGCCAGGCCGGTGAGTATTGAATGGTAAAAGTTGTTTGGTTGCATAGTTCCTTTTTTATGCTGCATAACCGCTGAGAATAAACGTTAAAAAGGGTTGTTATTGTATGGGTGTAAAGTTAATGCCTTCAATGCCGAGTTCTTCCGGAAGTACGCCATTATTTTTAAGGCCCACATTTACTTTATCCCGCCAACGGATCTGTTCTGCAACATTTAGTCCGTGGTGGGTTTCCTGGTCGAACCGGTACTGGAGGCGGTTCATTTCCCGGAAAGACTGAAGGTACTGATATTGTATGATACTATCGTAGTCGTCGCGGTTTAACGCTGTTTGCCGGAGCTTTTGTTTAAACCGTTCCACTACCAGGCGGGTAATATCGAAATGGAGCTGTTCATGCGCCAGGGCATAGCTGTTCCGGGCTTCCGGCCGAACCCAGGAGGCGCTTTTTATAAAAAACACCTGTAACCTTAACGTGATCCGGAGGGTATCGTTTACCAGGTTGCTGTTGCCTTCATAGGCGAAGCTGGTGTAGGATACTGCCGCACTGGGCCCGCTGGGCGATGGTTTAGCCTGAAAATCGTCCCATTGCAGTTTTCTTTCAAAATCATAGTAAATAGTATCAGAGCCGGGAGGAGCCGGTGATTGTTTTTCTTCGAAGTTCAGCTGAATAACGGTAAAGCGATTATTTTCCGGGCATGGCTTTTTATCCCCGGGTGGCAGTAACAGAAAGCTCAGTATGGTAACAGCCGACAGCATTATCAGATTGCAGTCAATAAAATTAAGGGAATGGCCGGCTATCTGTTTCATGCCGGTAAAATTTGGCGATTCTATAACATTTGGTTTCCGGTGTTTTAACAATCTATTCCTGCTGAAACGGTCTTTTTTCCGTAATTTACTACCAACCAAAACAATCGCATTATGTACGGCGGTGGATATATTTTTGATGAACCCAACAGGAATCAGTTAAGGGAAGAACAACAGCATGATGAACCTGAAAAGCTTGCTGCATTTGAGGCACGTATTGCCAATGGAGAAAAGATAGAACCCGGCGACTGGATGCCGGCAGAATATCGCAGGCAGCTGATACGCCTTATAGAACAACATGCTCATTCCGAAATTATAGGGGCCTTGCCGGAAGGCACCTGGATCACCAGGGCGCCGGGCTTTAAGCGTAAACTGGCGCTGATTGCCAAGGTGCAGGATGAGATAGGTCACGGGCAGTTGCTTTACAATGCAGCTGAAACACTGGGGAAATCAAGGGAAGCCATGATCAACGACCTGCTCAGCGGGAAATCCAAGTATTCCAATGTATTTAATTACCCGGCTGAAACCTGGGCCGATGTGGCCGTTATCGGCTTCCTGATTGATGCAGCAGCCATTGTAAACCAGGTGGCCAATGCCAAAGGTTCTTATGGGCCGTATTGCAGGGCGCTGGAGCGTATTTGTTATGAAGAAAGTTTCCACCTCAAGCAAGGGCATGATGCTTTTATTGAACTGGCAACAGGCACACCGGCGCAGCAACAAATGCTGCAGGATGCCCTTAACCGTTGGTGGCAGCCGATTATGCATTTCTTTGGCCCTCCTGATAAAAGTTCCAGTCACAGTGAAAAATTAATGCAATGGAAAGTGAAAATGGCCAGCAACGATGATATGAGGAATCAATTCCTTGAATCTTATGTGCCTAAAATCTGGGAGTTGGGGCTTACCCTGCCGGATCCGGCTTTGCGTAAAAATGAAGCAACCGGCAGATGGGAATATTCGGACCCCGACTGGGATGAATTTTTCAGGGTGATCAACGGTGGCGGCCCGTGTAATATGGAACGGTTGCAGGTACGCAAATGGGCGGAAGAGCGGGGCCGCTGGGTGCGTAAAGCACTTATGAAGCCAACTGAAAAACGTGCTTTACCGGTTGCGTAGGAAGATCTTTTTTGTTTTAACCATCTATTAAAATCATTTGAATTTCATGTCTAACGATTCTTTAGATCCCCGGGTGAACCGGCTGAAACTGGGCGAAGCCGGGGAAGTAGTGAAAGTAGAGGAAGGGGAAAACTGGAATATATATGAAGTGTTTCACCAGGAAAAAAGAGGCGCCCATCACGAGCATGTAGGTTGTGTACATGCCCCGGACCCGCAGTTGGCGCTGGTGTTTGCAAAAGAGCAATTTGCCCGGCGTAAGAAATGTGTGAATCTCTGGGTGGTGAAAAGCGCGGATATCCTGGCTTTTGATGTGGAAGATGAAGATATGTTTGCCAACAATATGGAGAAAACCTATCGTGATGCCAGCGGCTTTAAGGTGATGGAAAAGATCAACAAATTCAAACAATCCAAATGATAAACAGCGCAGCACTAACAGATCTGATTATAAAGATGGCAGACGATGAACTGATCCAGGGGCATCGTAATTCCGAGTGGACAGGACTGGGGCCTGTGATGGAAGAGGACATTGCTTTTTCTTCTATGGCGCAGGACAAAATCGGGCATGCCTGGGCGCTGTATCGTAACCTTCACGAGGATCTCGGTGGCCAGCACCCGGATGCATTTGCTTTTCTGCGGCCGGAGAAGGAGTTTAAATCATCGCACCTGGTGGAGATGCCCAATGGTGAATATGATTTCAGCCTGATGCGGCACTTTTTATTTGACCAGGC
>NZ_DATCRD010000090.1:0-7769 GCF_036569185.1 Chitinophaga sp. | reverse complement strand
CCGCTACATAGGTAGCCGCACCGCCATATTCACCACCCAGGGCCAGGCCCTGCGCCAGGCGGAGGATCAGCACCAATATGGGCGCCAGTATGCCAATGGTATGGTAACTGGGAATAAGACCGATGGCAAAGGTAGATCCGCCCATGATCAGCAATGTTAGCAGGAAGGTATATTTACGTCCTACAATATCGCCAAGGCGGCCAAATACAATGGCCCCGAAAGGGCGCACAATAAAGCCAACAGCAAAGGTAGCCAGCGTGGCAATATAGGCCAGCTGCGGATTACTTGGGGGGAAGAACTTTTCAGCAATGATGGCGGATAAACTGCCAAAGATGTAAAAGTCGTACCATTCAATGAGCGTACCAGCCGACGAAGCCATTATAACCTGCCAGATGTTCTGCGTAGAGAGCGAGTTTTTCATACGTGTTAATTGTAAAAGCTGCGCTTTTGTTAGTTAGCTTTTTGCGGGGAATAAGATAACGAATATTTACTATGAGAGCAAATGTCCAACTAAAAATCTCTTGTGCTTAACATTCCCGAATGTGTATAAAACCTTATCTTTAATAAGGGCCAATTATTTAAAATGAAGCAGGGATCAAAAGCCCACATCCGGCGGGGTACCAGTTTATTGTTGTTAGCTTTTATGTTGTGTTACTATACCGTGAAGGCTCAGCAAACGATCAGCAACAAACCAAAGATAGGATTAACGCTCAGCGGCGGCGGGGCCAGGGGGCTTGCGCACATTGGTATCCTGGAAGCGATAGACAGCGCCGGCCTGAAGGTAGATATGGTAACAGGTACCAGTATGGGAAGCATAGTAGGATCTTTATATGCCATGGGGTATTCCGGGAAGAAGATTGAAGAAGTAGCCCGTAAACTGAACTGGAACAGCCTTTTCTCCAACCAGCCCGTTCTTACGGATATTTCCTATGAAGAAAAACGGGAGTACAACAAATACATCATCGAAATCCCTTTTGAATATGGTAAGCCCAAACTGGCTTCCGGCGTAATTTCCGGTGAAGCGCTTTGGCTGGAGCTGGCAAAGCTGTGCTGGCCGGTAAAGGATATCAAGAACTTTGAAGATTTCAATATACCTTTTAAATGCATTGCCACCGATGTGGCTACCGGCGATATTGTGACGCTCGACAGCGGGGAAATAGTGACCAGCCTGCGTGCCAGTATGGCTATCCCCTCTATTTTCACAGCTGTGAAGATAGGCGACCGCAAACTGGTGGATGGGGGAGTGGTCCGCAATTTCCCGGTGATCACCGCCAAGGAAATGGGCGCTGATATCGTAATAGGCGCCAATGTAAGCGGGGGCCTGCGTAAAGCCGATCAGCTGCTTACTCCCTTTGATATCCTTTACCAGCTGGGCTTTTATAAAGATGCAGATGATTTTACCAAAGCTATTAAACAATGCGATATTTATGTGCCGATGAACAGGGAGCTGGAGAACTACTCCGCCGCCAGCTTTGGCAGCGTGGACTCTATTATTGAAGCCGGTCGCCGGAAAGGAAGGGAAATGTATCCTGTTTTCAAACACCTGGCAGATTCCCTGAATGCGCTATATCCCCAACCGCCCTTTGTGGCCGACCGGCTGCCGTTTGCCACCGATATAGAACTGAGCAGCGTGCATGTAACCGGCCTGGTGCACTCTGATCAGAAATTCTTTTTACAACGGCTGCACCTCAAGCCAGGAGAGTGCTATACCCCTACGCAACTGAGAAACGCCATCCTCAATGTATATGGTACCCGGTTCTATAAACTGATCACCTACAACCTGGTACCGGAAGGATACGGCAAAAGCAGGATGGATATACAGGTGGAGGAAAACCCGCTCACCTATGTGAAATTTGCGCTCAACTATAACACCTTTACCGGCGCCAATGCGATCATCAACTTAACCCAACGGAATTTCATTGTGCCCAACTCCCGTTCCTTTGTAACGGCGGTGATCAGTGAAAACCCCCGCCTGGAGGCAGAATATTTCAAATACCTGGGCCGCAGCCGTAACTTTGGTTTCGGGCTGGGCACCTA
This sequence comes from Chitinophaga sp., assembly GCF_036569185.1. GTDB lineage: Bacteria > Bacteroidota > Bacteroidia > Chitinophagales > Chitinophagaceae > Chitinophaga. The sequence continues at coordinate 5,732 of NZ_DATCRD010000090.1, read as the reverse complement.
TTACGAAAACAATGGGCTTACTTTTTACGATAACAACTTTAACAAGCTACAACCCTATCGCAGCAAGTATGCGAACGTAAATGTGGACGTGCAGTATACCTTTACCCGCAATATGTTTGTAGGTGCGGGAACGCGCTGGGAATACATCAAGTACAAACCGCAGTTGTCGAACTTCATGGAGGTACGAGGAAGCACCAACCAGCTGAACTCTTATATTAACTTTGGTATCAATTCCCTCAACCAGAAAATATACCCGACCAGTGGATTGCTGCTGGACCTGGAAGCCGGGCATATCTATAACCAGCACCCGGGCATTAAGGTAAGCTCGCAGGGAGTGGAGCAGGATTACGATACGCTGGGAGTGAACTTCAACGACTATCAACGACTGGCGCTGAACCTGAAATACTATATTCCAATGGGCCGGAAATCAGCCCTGGAGCTGGACGGTAGTATCGGGTATAATGTCAACTACAAAGAATCAGTAGTGAATGCGTTTGTGGTGGGCGGTATGACCAACATCACGCGCAACCAGGTGCCGCTTGTGGGCCTTTACGAAGGAGAAGTGATTTCCCCGAAAGTTGGGGCAATGCAGATCGCCTGGCAGTATGAGTTCATGCGGAATCTTTTCGCCATTCCCCGTATAGGCGGGGCCGTATATGATGGTGTAGTTTCCGGCGGCAGCAATTACGAATACCTTGCCGGTTATGGCATTGGCGCAGCTTACAGCAGCCGCCTCGGCCCTGTAGAGGCCACCATGATGTACAACGACAAATCCGGCCGGCTGAAGTTCTATGTAAACCTCGGGTTTAACTTCTGATTGCCCGCCGCGGATTTTGTCTTGGAACACTGATTACGCTGATTTTGATGATTAGTTTGATTTTATTTTTTTGACTTTGTAATAGTAAAGGGAGATACGGGCGAATTTATCCGCATATATCTCCCTTACTTTTTATAAAACACTTTAAAATAAAAATCTGGCTAATCATCAAAATCAGCGTAATCAGTGTTCCAAGACAAATTTCGCATCGCCGAAGGCGATCTAGTGCATCCTGTCGCCGCGAACGGCGATGTTTTGCAGTATCTCCGCTTCCTTGTTCAACCATTCCTGCCAGCGGGCGCGTACTTTTTCTTCGGGGAAATATTCGTTGGCCAGGTCAATGAAAAGGCGGTAGTGGCCCGCTTCAGACACCATGAAGCGATGGTAGAAATCGCGCATATATTCATCTTCCAGACCTTCGCTCAGCAGGCGGAAGCGCTCGCAGCTGCGGGCTTCTATCAGGGCAAAGATCAGCAGGGCATCCAGGAAGCTGTCGTCCGGATGGCCGCCTTTTACCCGGTTATCCATGAGCGCATTTACATAATCATCTTTCCGTTGTTTGCCTAAAGAGAGGCCACGTTTTTTCATTTCAGCAAGCACCTGCCGGAAATGTCCCCATTCTTCTGTAACAATAGGCGCCAGTTCTTCTACCAGCTTCGTTCTTTCCGGGTTGCGCTGGATCAGGGAGATAGCGGAAGACGCCGCTTTTTGCTCGCAATACGCATGATCGGTGAGAATGTCCTGCAACGAAATGGCGGCCAGGTTCACCCATCGTGGATCAGTAGGCAGTTTTAGTCCGAGTATTGATACTTTGCTCATAGAAAAAACAGCGCTCAGGCTGTGGCTTTTTTGCGAAGATAACGGCAAAGTTTAAATTGTGCGCTGATAAACGCAGATCCATGGGTAAAGACAATACTTCTTTTTTAACGCGATTGCTTGATGAGCGCCGGGAACAGCAGTCGTTCCGCGAGTTGCGGCTGCCGGGAGATAAAGTGGATTTTTGTTCCAACGATTACCTCGGTCTTACCCGGAATGCCGCTGTGCGGGAGTATATCCACACCTTAATGGAAGAAAGGCATCCTGCGCATGGCAGCACCGGGTCCAGGCTGCTGGCAGGCAATTACGAATGGATTGAATCAGTGGAAAAAGACCTGGCCACTTTTCACGGGGCTGAAGCCGGGTTGCTGTATAACTCCGGTTACGACGCCAACCTGGGCGTGTTTTCCTGCCTGGGCCGCAAGGGCGATACCGTTATTTATGATCAGCTGATCCATGCGTCTATCCGCGATGGCGTGCGATTATCCGCTGCACAGTCGTTTTCATTTGCGCATAATGATGTAGCGGACCTGGAAAAGAAGCTGAAACATGGGACTGGAAACATTTTTGTAGCGGTGGAGTCGGTCTATTCCATGGATGGGGACCTGGCGCCGCTGGCCGCTATTGCCGCTGTCTGCGAACAGTATGGCGCACATCTTATTGTGGACGAGGCCCATGCTACCGGTGTTATCGGGAACAGGGGAGAAGGGTTGGTACAACACCTGCAGCTAACAGCCGCCTGTTTTGCACGCATCCATACCTTCGGAAAAGCAGTTGGTTGTCATGGCGCCGTGGTGCTGGGCTCGCGGATATTGCGTGACTACCTCATCAACTTCTCCCGTTCATTTATCTATACTACCTCATTACCACCCGCTGCACTGGCCGCCATAGAGGCGGGTTATGCCACTTTCCCCTATATGCGGGCGGAGCGGGAACAATTGTCGGCCCTTATTGAACAGTTCCGCGCCGGCATCGTAAATACGGAACTGTTACCGGGCACTACGCCCATCCAGGCAGTGCTAACCCGCGGCAATGAGAATACCCGCGGCATTGCACAGCGGTTGCAGCAGGAGGGCCTGGATGTACGGCCTATCCTGCATCCTACGGTGCCAAAGGGGGCAGAGCGGCTCCGCATTGTGCTGCATAGTTTTAATACCCCAGCAGAGGTGGCCCATCTTATAAAAGTAGTACAGGCATAACTGGTTATGAAACAAATTTGATGTATTTTACATATTACATCCGACTTGTAATATGAGAATCATCCCCGCAGTTATCACCGCAGCAGTTACCTTATCGCTTACATATGCTTTCAGTCATAAACTGGGACAGATACCACCACTGGGAAAGCTGTTAAGCCCGCAAACGGGCTTCTGGCAAAATGCAGAGCCTATCGGTGATTTTCCCCATGAGCAGCTGGTATTACCGGGCTTGTCCGGCAAAACAGAGGTCTGGTACGATGACCGTATGGTGCCGCATATTTTCGCGGAGAATGAAGGAGATGCTTTTTATGTACAGGGATATGTAACTGCGCGCGACCGCCTCTGGCAGATGGAGCTGCAGACATATGCCGCAGCCGGCCGTTTATCAGAAATACTGGGCCCTAAACTGGTGCAGTACGACCGGAAACAGCGGCGCCAGGGAATGGTTTATGCGGCGGAATACACCGTAAAGGAAATGCTGGCAGACCCGGCCACCAAAGAGGCAGTCACCTCTTATGCCGCCGGTGTAAACGCATATATTGCCACGCTTACTCCCGCTACTTACCCGGTAGAGTATAAAATCCTGGATTATAAACCGGAGAGATGGGATATCATCAAGTCGGCCTTACTGCTGAAGTACATGGCACATGATCTCGCCGGGGCCGCCAACGACCTCGAGTTCACCAATGCGCGCCGTTTATTTTCCCTGCAGGATTTTGAACTGATGTATCCCGACTTTCATGAAGCCACAGATCCGATTATACCAAAAGGCACAGCCTATCCGAAGGCCACATTGAAATCAACTGCTCCTCCTGATAGCGTGCTGGCCGCTGCAGCAGCCTTCATGAAGTTTAAAACAGATAAGCCTGATCCCGATAACGGCAGCAACAACTGGGCAGTAGCCGGCAGCAAAACCCGCTCAGGCGCGCCTATCCTCTGTAATGATCCGCATCTGGGCCTGTCGCTCCCTTCACTCTGGTATGAAGTACAAATCCATACACCTGCAATGAATGTGTATGGGGCTTCCCTGCCAGGTGCTCCCGGCGTGATCATCGGCTTTAATGATCACATCGCCTGGGGTGTTACCAACGGGGAAGAGGATGTGAAAGATTACTACAGCATGCAGTTCCGTAATGGCCGTACTGAATACCTGTACAACGGCAGTTATCGCAAAGCAGACCTGCGGGTGGAAGAAATAAAGGTAAGAGGCGGCGCCACGGTATATGATACCGTTGCCTATACCGTGTTTGGACCGGTTATGTTCGATAACACTTTCCCCGACAAAACCACTGGTCAGCATTTTCTGGCCATGCGCTGGAAAGCGTTGGATCCATCCAATGAGCTGGCTACATTCAACAAGCTGAATAAAGCCCGTAATTACGACGATTATCTCAGCGCCATTAACCACTTTGCCTGTCCTGCCCAAAACTTTGTATTTGCTGATAAAGCCGGCGATATTGCCATCTGGCACAATGGTCAGTATCCTCTGCGGTGGAAAGACCAGGGCAAGTGGATTATGCCGGGCAGCGATAGCACCTATGCATGGCAGGGATATATTCCGCATGATGAACTGCCTCATATAAAAAATCCTGAGAGAGGGTTTGTGAGCTCCGCCAACCAGCGCCCTACCGACAGCACTTATCCATATGCGTTGTACGGTGAATATGATCTTTTCCGTGGTAAGCGCATCAATGAAAGGTTAACTGCTATGAGCGCTATTACCACGCAGGATATGATGCAGCTGCAGAACGACGACATGAACCTGTTTGCCGCAGCAGCTATGCCTGTAATAAGGAAACATATCGATACCAGCGTGCTTACAGCGCAACAGCAACCCTATTGGCAGCTGTTGTCGTCCTGGGACTTTATGGCTACGCCCGACAGTAAAGCGGCCAGCATCTTCAATACGCTGTGGGCACACCTGGAAGATACCATCTGGCAGGATGAGCTGCATCCGAAAGACACTACCATCCTGGTTTATCCACAATCAATCACCACGCTGCAGTTGTTGCTGCGTGATACAGCTTTTCATTTTATAGATAACATCAATACGCCACAAAAAGAAACTTTATCACAACTGGTGCAGGGTGTATTTGCGACGACGGTATCGCAGCTGTCGGAGCTGAACAAAGCCGGCAGGCTGGAGCTGGGAAAAGCACGGGGCACTGATATCAACCATCTTTCCCGTGGTATTCCTGCTTTTAGCGCATTGCATTTGAATACTGGCGGCGGACAGCATATTGTGAATGCAACAAAATCGACACATGGCCCTTCCTGGCGTATGGTGGTGCAGCTGTCGGACAAAACGGAAGCATACGGTATTTATCCCGGCGGGCAGAGTGGAAATCCGGGCAGTCCTTTTTATGATAACAGCGTAAATGATTGGGTAGCGGGTAAATATTACCTGTTGCATATTTTTAGTGAAGAAGAAAAAGATGATCCTGTAATCCGCTACAAGCTTGTATTTACAGGTAAGTGATAAAAATAATTTCAACAAAATTTGGCTGGAAATAAATAATTCCTATCTTTGCACTCCGTTAAACAAAAAACGGGGTAAAAGATTCCCTAGCTCAGTTGGTAGAGCAATACACTTTTAATGTATGGGTCTTGGGTTCGAGTCCCAAGGGGATCACGAAGGAGCGTAAAAATAGGTACGCTGACGTAATTAAAACCTTGTAGAAGCTGATTCTACAAGGTTTTTTTGTTTTTGGTAGTAAATGTGAGAAAAGATAAGGGATCAAGGATCAAGTTGAAAAGTTGGGGGATCTCCATAATTTTTAAGCATACAGTTTAGTCAATCTGTAAAGAAAGAATTCTACATCCCGAACCCCTCTTAGGGCGTTTCTAAAGGACTTTATTTTTGCATTGAAAGATTCTGCGGCGGCATTTGTAGCTCTATT
>NZ_DATCRD010000089.1:0-17581 GCF_036569185.1 Chitinophaga sp. | reverse complement strand
GGCCATTGTTGTCATTAATTCATGGAACCGTATTGCGATTACTTCAAGAACACAGCCGCAGGGGTAATATCCACCCGGCAGCCATGGAAGCGCTTTCATGGCTGCCGGCTGTTTTAACGGGCAACCGGGAGGAATTTACTTTTTATCCATCCTGTAAAATCAAAATATTTCCGGAGCTGCATTTCAAACTTATCTTTCTCGATACCCGTCAGTACCGGGGATATTTTCTCCCACAACAATTCATTCTTCCTGGGGCTATTCATTTTCGGATAGGCCTTTATCGTTTTAAAGATCATATTCTCCACTTTCAACCGCACCCCGCTGTACTGGAACGCACGTTTGAACGACCTGATCTCGTAATCAAGATATTCCAGGTTATTGGCTTCATAATGAATAAGAATGCTCAACAACCGCGATACCCTGTAAATAACCGATTGGTAACTGGCTTTGCCTATCAGCACAATTTCATTGATATACTTTTGTGCTTTTTTAAAATTGCCATTCCGGAAATAGGCCAGCCCGAAACAGAAAAACAGTTCGCATTGCCTTTCCTCATCTACCAGGCCATACGCTTTTAACAGCGCGGGATCGCTGTTTTCAATATACGTTACTGCAGCGTTTAACTGCCGCGTACCCATTAATAACACCAGCTGGTAGATCATCGCTGATTTGCGGACCATATACCTGAAATATTCAGGGTAATTTTTATCGTCCAGCTGCTCCAGTTTCTGCACATAAAAGGCCATTTCCTCATAACGGCCGGTTGTACGCAGGCTGTCGAGGATCCCATCCAGCGCAGAGTGGTAGTCAAGCGGTGGATGATGCCACAACACCTTATTCTTTTCAAACAACCCGTTCAGCTGGTAAAAAGTTTTTAAGGCAGATTTATAATCCCCGATATTGGTAAAGAAAGAAGACTGGAACAGCAGGTGCAGTTTTCTCGACTCCAGGCTATTCTTCGTTTTGGCGTTAACAATACTCATTTCACTTAATAACAGGTCGTTCAGCTGTTTCTTTTCTTCTTCCGATATCGCTTTTCCTGTATGCAGCAGCCGGTATTTGAGCAATTCGTATAACGAATAATGTTCGTGCGTATTGCGGATATCCTTGATAGCGTTCCTGGCTTTCATTTGTATTTCCACCAGCTTGTTTTCCGTCATGCCAGGAAAATTAAATTCCGCCAGGTAATTCAGTTCATACCGGTAAAAGAAATATTCTATAAACTGTTCCTGTGAAACAATGGCTAACTGTTGCAGCTTCTTTAATTCCTTGTATCCTTCTTCGGGCAAATTGCGCTCCTTCAGGATATTCACCCGCAGCATACCATGCAGTAAGCGGAACTGGTCGTCTTCTTTCACGCGTGATTGTATCAGGCAATCGGTCAGCAATTGTAATAAGTACCTGGCGGTGTTATCAACGGAAACGCCTGTATGAAAATGGTTAAATTTTTCATCCAGCAGTTCTTTGGTGATCACCTCGTGCTGGTCTATCAGGTCAAATAAAGTGAGGTATTCTTTATCGCCGTCGTGTTTACGGGTATAAAGTTTGAAACGGCGTTTTTCAGATTTTGATAAAGACTTTACTAAACGTATCACTGCTGCCTGAGACATAACGGGATATTTTGAAATTAATGGAATAGCCGTAATTCGGGTACGGTAAAATGGTTGATTATCACTTGTTTAGATGAATCGCTACTTGTTCACATGATCTGGTAGAATTCTGGAAAATAATAAAAAAAGGTCAAAATAGAAATCCTTAACCGGATATTTTTACTTCAACAAACAGAAAAATTTCACGTATGGATATAAAAAAGATAGTGGTTGTTGGCAGCACAAATATGGACATGGTAGTAAAAACAAGTCATATACCCGTGCCCGGTGAAACCGTGCTGGGTGGCTCATTTTTAATGAATCCGGGAGGTAAGGGCGCTAACCAGGCAGTAACCGTAGCACGTTTGGGTGGGGATGTACTTTTTATCTCCAAGGTAGGCAATGATGTATTCGGAAAACAATCTTCCCAGTTATTTGAAGAAGAAGGCATCAATACTTTTCATGTACTGTCAGATGATGAATTGCCATCCGGCGTAGCGCTCATTACAGTGGACGAATCCGGGGAGAACAGTATTGTAGTGGCTTCCGGCGCCAATGGTAATTTGTACCCGGACGATCTGAAAGATGCATTAACGGAAATAGCCGGAGCCGGCCTCCTGTTGATGCAGCTGGAAATCCCTATGGAAACTGTTCATTTCGTGGCCGGTTATGCAGCGTCCAAAGGAGTGCGGGTGATCCTGAATCCTGCGCCGGCCAATACACTCAGCCCGGAACTACTGGCTAATACAGATATTATCACACCGAATAAGAAAGAAGCGGAAATGATTTCCGGCATTAAGGTCACCAATATTGAAAGCGCAAAAAAGGCCGCCAAAGCCATTTGCAATATGGGTGTGAAAAATGTAGTGGTTACCATGGGCGCTATGGGCGCAGTTATTTGCCAGGAAGGAAAAACGTTGGTGATCCCCGCGCAGAAAGTAGAAGCAATAGATACCACTGCTGCCGGAGATGTTTTTAACGGAGCGCTGGCAGTGGCTTTATCTGAAGGGAAACTGTTTCCTGATGCAGTGGAGTTTGCCAACATTGCCGCCGCAATCTCTGTAACAAGAATGGGTGCACAATCCTCTATTCCATACCGAAATGAATTTATTGCCAGTAGCTTGAAAATAGAAGGCGAAAAGAAAAAATAAAGCTCCGATCCATTTCCACCGTTAAATCAACCAATTCTTCCGTTATGAAAATAAAACTACTTTGGAGGTTTATCAGCCTCGTCATGAGCCTATTGCTCGTTGGTCATCTTCAATTGTACGCGCGGAAATATCCGTTCCGCGCAAACCTGGAAACCACCACCCCCAACAGGGCAGATAAAGTTACCGGGCAGGTAACCGACAACCAGGGTAAACCGGTACCAGGCGTTACGGTGGCGGTAAAAGGCACCGGCACCGGTACCACCACAGATGAAAAGGGAAATTTTACTATCCAGGTAAGCGACCAGCAGGTGCTGGTATTTTCCTATATAGGTTTTCAAAACCAGGAAATTCAATATAAAGGTCAGCATACGCTGTCGGTTGTACTGCTGGCTTCTTCCACACAGTTAAATGAAATTGTAACGGTAGGTTACCAAACGCAGCGTAAGGTAGATCTTACCGGAGCGGTGTCTGTAGTGGCGATCGATAATCTTAAAAACGCGCCTACCAGCAATCCTGTCCAGTCGCTCCAGGGCCAGGTGCCGGGGCTGTTCATCACTACCAGCGGAAACCCCAACGGCGCTTCTACCGTACGGATCCGCGGTGTGAGCACGCTTAATAATAACGACCCGTTATATATCATTGATGGGGTGCCCAGCAAGTCGAGCGCATTCCAGATCCTCACTGCGGAAGACATTGAATCCATCCAGGTGCTTAAAGACGCCTCGTCTGCCGCTATCTACGGCGCCCGCTCGTCGAACGGTGTGATCATCGTCACCACCCGGCAGGCGAATACCAATAAAACTATTTTCAACTTCAGTTCCCGTGTTACACAATCTACATTTACTACGGCGCCAAAGTTGCTCAATGCTGCAGACCGCGCCAGGGTACAGTGGCAGGCCACTATCAATGACGGACTGAACCCTGATGACATTCCCTTTGTGAAGTACGACTGGTCCCGCAATCCAGATGGCACCGCCGTGTTACACGGACTTACAATTCCGGATGAACTGGCGCCCGGCGTGCCTTCTGCCAATACCAACTGGTTCGATGCCATTACAAGGCCAGGACTGATCCAGGAATATAATCTCTCGCTTTCTTCGGGTAGTAAGAATGGCGGCGCGTTTATGTCTGTCGGTTACCTGAAAGATAAATACGTGGAAGAGTTCAAAGATTACCAGAAGCTGTCGCTCCGCGTCAACTCCCATCACAAGTTCCTCGATGGAAAGATCAGGATCGGGGAGAACCTCGCTATCTCCAATGGCATAGATAACGGCGACGGTAGTACGACGGCCTTTGCCGATGCCCTGCAGATCCAGCCGGTACTGCCGGTGAAACTGCCCAACGGCGAATATTCCGGCCCTATCACCGGTAGCTTTGTGGATCATCCCAACCCGCTGATGACACTGGACCTTAATAAATGGGACCGCGTAAATTCCCTGAATATTTTTGGTAATATCTATGCAAATGTATCTATCCTGAAAAATCTTACGGTAAATGCTTCCCTCGGTGTGGAACATTCCAATACCGGGATCCGCGATATCCAGCGGAAATTTTCCACCGGTTTTATCAGCCGTACCGTGAACTCATTAAAGAATTCAAAATCGGAGGAATTCAACTGGAACCTGAACACCACTATCCAGTATAACCTGGAAGCCAGTAAACACCACGCTACTTTTTTGGTGGGAAGTGAGGCCGTGAGAAATAAATACGCCATCAATTCTACCTATAAAGAAAACTTTGCGCTGGAAACACTGGATTACTTCGTGGAAGATGCCGGTAGTGGTAACCAAACGGTAGGCGGCAACGCCAACGGCTTTTCATTGCTCTCTTACTTTGGGAAGGTCAATTATTCGTACGACAGTAAGTACCTGTTCTCCGCTACCTTGCGCTATGACGGCTCATCGCGGTTTGGAAAAAATAACCGCTTCGGTACATTCCCGGCTATCAGCGCCGGATGGAGAATTAATGAAGAGAATTTTATTAAAGACAATACCCGGATCATCTCCGACCTGAAACTAAGGGCGGGGTGGGGCAGAACCGGTAACCAGGAAATCTCCAGCACCGCGCGGTATGGCCTGTATGAAACTTACTATGGCCTGGGCGCTATGCCATTCACCTCTGACAACGGTACCGCGTACGATATTGGAGGCGCCGATTCCGGTCCTTTATTATCCGGCTTCCGGCAAACACAGAACGGTAACGACGACCTTCGCTGGGAATCTACCACCGAAAAAAATATAGGCCTGGATGTAGGATTGCTGGATCAGAAATTAACCGCTTCTTTCGATTTTTTTAACCGGGCTACCAAAGATATCCTGATTTCGCCGGCTTACCTGGCCGCACAGGGCGAAGGCGGTACCCGCTTTGTAAACGGCGCTTCTGTTAAAACAACAGGCTTTGAAATTGCAGTAGGCTATAAAGACCAGGTGGGCGCCTTCAACTATTCCGTTGTCGGAAATGTAGGCCACTACAGCGACAAGATCACCGACCTGCCCGATAACGTAGTACATTCCTATCCCGGCAACTCTGAACAAACTATTCTCGGACGTTCCATGAACTCTATTTTCGGGTACGTAGCAGATGGGATCTTCCAGAATAAAAAAGAAGTAGACAACAGTGCAGAACAACCTGGTAAAGGCATAGGCCGGATCAGGTATGCAGACCTGAATAACGATGGCGTGATCAACACACTGGATCAACGATACCTTGGTATTTCTTCACCACAATATTCATTCGGCTTAAATCTGCAGGGCGAATACAAAGGATTTACCCTTAGTATCTTTTTCCAGGGGGTAGCCGGCATTTCGGTATACGACGAACGCAAAAGATTTTCTGATTTCACCAACCTCTGGGCGGGCACCAACTATGGCAGCCGTACACTTAACGCGTGGACGCCACAGAATCCTAATTCCACCATTCCCGCCGTTACACTGGCGGATAATAACAACGAAGGAAGATTGTCATCTTATTTTATAGAAAACGGTGCTTATGTAAAACTCCGCGAAGTAAGCCTGGGATACCTGATAAAGAACATCAAACACCTGAATCCTATCCGGGTGTACGTAACCGGTCAGAACCTGTTGTCTTTTAAAGATAATTCAGGTAAGGATGCTTATGTATCTGCAGACCCGGAAGATTCCGGCTATGGATTTCCGCGCCCGCGTAAGATCACCTTTGGTTTCAATTTATCATTCTGAATTTTAAAACAGCTGCGTTATGAAATACTATATAAAATTTAGTTTACTGTTGATGTGCCTGGGAATTTTGCTTCCTGCATGCAGCCGGTTCCTGGACGTACCGCCAAAAGGCGTGGTGGGGGCGGATGATCTGAACACTCCGGAAAACGTGGAAAAACTGGTAATAGCCGCTTACGCTAGTTTGGGCAACGATCACTGGGAAGTGCCTTACACCAGTGCATGGGTATACGGTAGCGTGCGGTCGGACGACGCTTACAAAGGCGGACTTGGAACGGCCGACCAGGGGGAGTTTACCCAGTATGAAGTATTCTCCACCATCCAGGAAAACCAAAGCCGTGGTAACCTGTTATGGACAAGGTTGTTCATGGGCGTGCAGCGCGCTAACCTGGCCCTGAAAGGGATTAACGGGTTAAGCGACGATAGTTATCCTGAAAAGAAACAACGCAGGGCGGAAATGCGTTTTATCCGCGCACATTTTTATTTCCTGCTGAAAAGCCATTTCAAAAAAGTACCTTTTATTGATGAAACAATTTCACAGGACAGTATCAACACCGTTTCCAATGTGCAGTACACCAACGATGAGCAATGGAATAAAATTGCGGACGATTTCCAGGCAGGTGTGGATGACCTACCGCAGCAGCAGGAACAAATAGGCCGGCCAAATATTTACACCGCAAAGGCATACCTGGCAAAAGTGCGTTTATACCAGGCGTATGAACAGGACGAACAGAACAACGTGACCCACATCAACCCCCAACGCCTGAACGAAGTAGTAACGCTTACCAGCGATATCATCACCGGCAGCGGGTACAAGTTATCCGGCGACTACGCAGAAAATTACCTGTGGCAGTTCGAAAACGGGAAAGAATCCATTTTCGCAGTGCAGCGTTCCCTGAACGACGGATCGGAAGTGGGCAGGATAGATATGTCTACCGCCCTGAATTATCCCATGTACCCGGCATATGGCTGCTGCTCTTTTCACCGGCCCAGCCAGAACCTGGTGAATGCTTTTCAAACCGGCCTCGACGGACTGCCGAAATTTGAAACGTTCAACAATGTAGAAATGAAAGACCAGGCCGACTTCCAGGCTAACTCCTTCGATCCCCGCCTGGATCATACCGTAGGACTACCAGGCCATCCTTTCAAGTACCAGAACAATATCATTTATCAAACCAGTTCCTGGACCAGGGGACCTGAATTATACGGCCCTTTCTCCGGGATGAAATCTGTAGTACAGGCCGATTGCCCCTGTCTTACTACGGCCAAGGGATACGCTTATCCCGCCAGTTCCATGAACAACGACATCATTAAATTCGACGATGTACTGCTCTGGAAAGCAGAGGCGCTGATAGAACTGGGCCGGCAGAACGAAGCCGTGGATATTATTAACCAGGTACGCCAGCGTGCAAAGAACAGCACCGGCAGGTTGGTGGATGCTAACGGTCACCCCTACTCGAATTATCATGTGGAGCTATATAAACCCGGACAAAACATTGCCTGGACGCAGGCCAATGCCCGCAAGGCTTTGCAGTGGGAACGGCGTTTGGAATTTGGTATGGAGGGCGCCCGTTTTTTTGATTTGGTGCGCTGGGGCATTGCAGCAGAAGTGCTGAATGATTATTTTGAGATAGAAAGTAAACGCAGGACTTACCTGCAGGTCGCTCATTTTACAAAGAACCGTGATGAGTATTTACCGGTGCCTACGCAGCAGATCGACCTGAGCGACGGCCTCTATAAACAAAATAATGGCTGGTAACATCTATTAAATTCAATAAATATCAACCTATATGAAATTCCACAAAAAGAAGGCATTAGCAGTAGCGCTGTCATTTGCCATGATCAGTTTTTTAGCATCCTGCGCTATGTCGGAAAAGGCAAAGGAAATTACCGGGGAGAAAGTCGCCATTATTTTTGATTCCGATATCGGTCCCGATTATGATGATGCAGGCGCCATCGCCCTGCTCCATGCCCTGGCCGATTCCGGGGAAGCAAAGATCCTGGCTACTATTGCCAGTAACAAGTATGAAGGTATTGCTGCCGTGCTGAATGTATTCAATACTTATTTCAAACGGCCCGATATTCCCATTGGCGTGCCCAAAGGAGCTGGTGTGGATATGCGCGACAGCCAGCACTGGACGGATTCCATCCTGGCGAAATACCCGCATGCCATTAAAAGCAACAGCGAAGCGGAAGATGCAGTTACGTTATACCGCAAAGTACTGGCCGCCCAGCCGGATCAAAGCGTAACCATTGTTACCGTAGGTTTTCTTACCAACCTTGCCAATCTGCTGAATTCAAAAGGCGATGATATTTCACCGCTTACCGGTAAGGAACTGGTTACACAAAAGGTAAAGTTGCTGGTGAGCATGGCGGGTAAATTCCCGGAAGGAAGGGAGTTCAATGTGTTCTGTGATTCCACTGCCTCCATAGCCGCCTTTGAGCACTGGCCTACTAAAGTGATTTACTCCGGCTTTGAAATAGGATGGAATATTAAAACCGGTTTACCCCTGTCGCAGAACGAAAGCATTCAGAACAGTCCTGTGAAGGACGTATTCCGGATCTGCATCCCGCAGTCGCCGGACGATGCGCAGGGCAGAATGAGCTGGGACGAAACGGCCGTATTGATAGCTATTCGCGGCTATGAACCCTACTACACCTTACAGAGCGGCAAAATAAAAATAGCGCCCAATGGCAGCAATACCTGGGATAGCAGCGGCAGCGGACAGGATTACCTGGTGGAAAAAATGCCGCCGCAACAGGTACAGGCTGTGATTGAACAGCTGATGGCGCATCAACCGAAGCAATAGAACAGGTACGCATCATTTCAAACAATAAGAATTATTACGCATGTTTATTGTACAAGATTATGGAACGGCCGTTTGGTTATGCGTGATCACGATGTTATGTTGGGGCTCCTGGGCCAACACGCAAAAGCTGGCCGGCAAAACCTGGCGCTTCGAATTATTTTACTGGGACTATGTGATAGGCATCTTACTGTTTTCGTTGCTTTCGGCTTTTACACTGGGTAGCAGCGGCCATGAAGGACGCAGCTTCCTGGCCGATCTGTCGCAGGCTGCAGGGATCAATATTGCCAGTGCGTTATTGGGCGGCATTATTTTCAATGCCGCTAATATTCTTTTAACGGCCGCTATTGCCATTGCCGGTATGTCGGTGGCTTTCCCTGTAGGCATTGGGCTGGCCCTGGTGCTGGGCGTGGTGATCAATTACCTGGGCGCTGCAAAAGGCAATCCTGTATGGCTTTTTACCGGTGTAGCGCTGGTAACGGTGGCTATTGTGCTTAATGCAGTGGCCTACCGTAAAGCTTCGGGCGAAAACCGTAAGGTATCGTCTACGGGTATCTTATTATCTATCGTAGCCGGCGTGCTGATGTCGTTCTTTTACCGGTTCATTGCCGCGTCTATGGACCTGCAGGATTTTGTGCATCCGGCGGCCGGGAAAATGACGCCCTATACGGCCGTTGTCATTTTCTCCACGGGCATTTTCATCAGCAACTTTTTGTTCAATACCATTTTAATGAAACGTCCTTTTACAGGAACGCCTACAGGGTATGCCGACTATTTCGCCGGGAAATTTCCCACGCATCTGGTGGGTGTGCTGGGTGGTGTGATCTGGGGACTGGGGAATTCCCTCAGTTTGATTGCCGCTGGGAAAGCCGGCGCCGCTGTTTCCTACGGACTGGGGCAGGGAGCCACGCTTGTTGCCGCCTTATGGGGCGTGTTCATATGGAAAGAATTTAAAGCTGCACCAAAGGGCACCAGTGGGCTCATAACCGGTATGTTCCTGTTGTTTGCCGCCGGGCTGGGACTGATCATTTATTCAGGTGGATAATAAAATTACCTTGGGGAATATATCTTATCTTCCCCAAGGTAATTTTATAGAGAGATGATAAAAAGAATAGCACCTGATAAATGGAAACATTTCTTCGTGGGTATCCTGATGGGAATAGTGTTGCAGGTGGGAGCAGAAGTGGTATTCCCCGGCCGCACGTTAACGGCCACTTTGCTGGCCCTTGCTTTGGTAGTAGCCATTAGTTACGGTTTTGAGCTGTTGTCGCTGGTCACCGGCAGGGGGCATTACGATATTATGGATGCGGTAGCCAGTATTATTGGCGGTATAGCCGGTATGCTGCTGGGATTGGGCATTTATCGCTGGCAGTTCCAGTTTTAAAACATGGCGTCTTAGAATTCATCCTTAAAAATCCGCAAGAAAGCGTAAAGCAAAAATCCCGGCTTTACGTATTTTCGCAACATGGCTTTGCAGAAAATAAGGATCCCCATTAATGACCCCGCACATTTTTCCTTTGAAGAATGCCTGCGTTTCCTGGGAAGGTCGGATAAAGAATGTTTGCATTATATACATGAAGGGAAAGTGCGGCGCATGTTATTGTCGGACGGGGAACCGGTGGTAGTGGAAATTGCGCCCGGCTCAAAAAAGGATTTCCTCGAAGTAACCGTGCTGGCGCCCACCGGCATAGAAGTGGCGGAAGCGCCTATCGTAAGCTATATCACACATTGGTGGCACCTGGATGCCGACCTGCAGCCTTTTTATCGCTACACACAAACAGACCCGTTGTTAAAGGGGCTGGCTCAGAAATACAATGGCCTTCGCCTCATAGGCATGCCTGATCTTTTTGAGGCCATTACCTGGCCGGTGATAGGGCAGCAAATAAACCTGGCCTTTGCTTACACACTGCGGCAACGGTTTATCACTCACTTTGGTTATCATGCAAACATACACAACACTGATTTTTATTTGTATCCTCATCCACGCGTGATAGCCGCTTTAACACCAGACCAGCTTACTCCCATGCAGTTTTCCCGCAGTAAAGCATTGTACCTGGTAGAAACTGCCAGGCAAATGGCCAGTGGCGCGCTCAGTGAAGCTGGCCTGAATGCCATGAGCTATGAAACTGCCCGCGAAAGCCTGGTGGCCATGAA
The DNA here is from genome assembly GCF_036569185.1 of Chitinophaga sp. Classification (GTDB taxonomy): domain Bacteria; phylum Bacteroidota; class Bacteroidia; order Chitinophagales; family Chitinophagaceae; genus Chitinophaga. The sequence goes on along the minus strand of NZ_DATCRD010000089.1, from coordinate 6,686 downwards.
AGGGATCGGCAACTGGTCGGCCAACTATGCGTTGATGAAGTACCGCCGTTTTCCACAATCTGTTTTACTGGAAGATGTTGGTTTGCAGAATGCAATAAAAAATAGGTTAAATTTGGAAGCCAAGCCTTCTATGCCTATGTTACAGGAATATACAAAGCCATGGAAGGAACATGCTGCATACGCCACGTTTTATTTATGGAGGTCATTATTACCCCAATAGATTATTTTATGGAAGATGGATTGTATCATTTACGTATAGACACTCCCGTTGGACCGCTGCAGATCAGTGGTACCACTCAATTTATCAACGCTGTTTCCTTCACCGATGAACCCGCGGTGGATTTTCCCCAGGCGCCTGCGCTGTTGCTGGATTGCGCGCAGCAGCTATACGAATATTTTGCCGGCGACCGCAAAATATTTGAGCTGCCCATTTTCCAGGAAGGGACGGAGTTTCAACAAACGGTGTGGCAACAACTAACTGCTATTCCATTTGGTCACACTATTTCCTACCAGCAACTGGCGCGCCGTATCAACAATCCGAAAAGCATCCGCGCAGTAGGCACTACCAATGGTAAAAACAGGCTGGCTATCATTGTTCCCTGTCATCGCGTAATTGGTAGTGATGGCTCTCTCACGGGCTATGCCGGTGGCCTCTGGCGTAAGCGCTGGCTGCTGGAACATGAACGGACCGATTTATTCACCGGTTTAATGTGATATCATCTGATATGGTCAATATTTAAAAAACTGAATCTGTTTTCAGATAATAATTTGTCTCAATTTTGTTCCTGAATTATAACCCAAAATTCTTATCAACAACCCGTAATCATGGAATTGAAATTGCAGGAAGACCTGAAACATACAGATCAGTTACTACAGTTAACCAAAGATTTCAGCAGCAGGTTTTTGTCAGCAATAGATAAACTGGCGGCCGATAAAAAGGTGGAGATCAGTTGCCGTACATCCATTCCCGTTACCGGGCTGGGTGGCGCTGCTGCACTGGAAGCCTTCCGGCAGCAATACGGTAATAGCATTACTGCCGCCGCGGGGCCGCGTTACTGGGGATTTGTAACAGGCGGCGTTACGCCCGCTGCGTTGATGGGCGACTGGCTGGCTGCTGCCACGGATCTTAATTCATCCGATAAAGGTTCTGCCGCGTTTTATATAGAAACGGAAACCATTGCTTTGCTGAAAGCGCTGTTCGGCTTACCGGAAGCTTTCCTTGGTTGTTTTGTTTCCGGTGCTACCATGTCCAACTTTACAGGGCTTGCTACCGGCAGGCAATGGGTAGGGCAGCAGCATGGGGCAGATATTTCAGCAGATGGTGCTGCTGCATTACCGGGGCTGAAAGTAGTATCCGCCGTACCGCATTCCAGTATTGGCAAAGCCATGTCCATGCTGGGAATGGGCCGCAACAACCTGGTGCGCGTGCCGGTGCTGCCAGGCCGTGAAAGTGTGGATATCGCCGCTCTGCGGCAATACCTGGAAGCGCATAAAGGAGCGCCGGTTATATACGTAGCGAATGCAGGCACCGTGAACACGGTTGATTTTGATGATATCGCCGCACTGGTGCAGCTGAAAAAAGAGTATGGCTTCTGGTTGCATGTGGATGCTGCTTTTGGCGGTTTTGCCGCCTGCAGCGATCAGTGGAAATACCTGCTGACCGGTTGGGAAGAAGCAGACAGTATCACCGTTGATGCACATAAATGGCTGAATGTACCTTATGATGCCGCCATGATCTTTTGCAGGCACCCGGAGTTACAGTCGGCCGTATTCCAGAATGCAGGCGCAGCCTACTTAGGCGATCCTGCCACACAATTCAATTTCATTAATCATATACCTGAAAACTCGCGCCGGCAGCGCGCTTTGCCCGCCTGGTTTTCTTTAATGGCCTACGGGAAAGAAGGCTATCGCTGGTTGGTGGAAAACGATATTTCATTAGCCAAACAGCTGGGCAGCCTGCTGGAAACAGATCCGAATTTTGTGCTGTTGTCGCCGGTGCGGCTTTGTGTGGTATGCTTCACATTGCAGGTGGCGCCGGAAGCAGAAGGAGAAGCGGTACAGGAATTCCTGGAAGCGCTGAACAACAGCGGCGTGGTATGTATGACGGCTACCACTTATGCCGGCCGTTCCGCCATACGCGCGGCTTTGGTGAACTGGCGCACCGGCAGTAAAGATGTATTGATGGCTTATGATACCATGAAGGTACTGGCAGAGGAAATAGTGAATAAATATACTTATGCGTAAATCAAATACAAATGCTTACATAGCGCTTGCCATTGTAAGTATTTTCTGGGGAACCACTTACCTGGCATCCAGTGTGGGCGTAAGGCACATGCATGGAGTGATGCTGGCCGGCATAAGACAGGCAACAGCCGGATTCCTGATCACCGGATTTTTCTTACTGAAGGGATATAAATTACCGGGAAGAATAGTGTTGTCGAAATTGTTTGTGATCGGCACACTGATGTTATGCGGTGGAAATGGTTTACTTACCTGGGCGTTGCGGTATATTCCCAGTGGGCTGGGCGCCATCATTGCGGCTACTATTCCCATCTGGATCACCATTACCAGCTATTTCCTGGTACAGCGTACCCGGCTTAGCTTACAGCTCATCATCGGGATGATCCTGGGCTTTGGCGGCGTGGCAGGGATCTTTTATAATTATTTGTCCAGTCTCATGAACCCTGATTTCCAGTTCGGGATCATCATTGGTTTTGTTTCCTGTATATTCTGGGCCCTGGGCTCTGTATTGACCGCGAAATGGTCGCTCGGTGTGAATTACCTGTATGGCGCGGGCTTCCAGATGTTTTTCAGCGGTATTATCATGTTACTGGTGGCCACCTTATTTCTTGGGCAGCATGTGGAAATACAAAGTTTCACTACGGAATTGTGGGAAAGTTTACTGTACCTGGTATTGGTAGGCTCAGTGTTTTCCTATTCTGCATATGTGTTTGCGTTAAATAACCTGCCGCCGGCACAGGTATCCATTTATGCGTATATCAACCCCGTGGTGGCGGTGTTGCTGGGATGGCTCATCCTGCATGAAAACCTCACGTGGTTAACAGGTATCTGTTCGTTGGTGACCATTGGCGGCGTGTACCTGGTGAACAGCGCTGTGAATAAAAGTAAAAAAAGGCTTGCAGCAACTGCAGAATTGTAATAGCTATAATTTTTTAAGGTAGAAGTTTATAGACAGATGCTCACCCCGGTGTTTACCGGAAGGAGCATCTTTTCTTTTGTAGTGGAAATGATTTAAATTGAGATGGATTATTAAACCAGTTATTTTATGGATGTTATCCAGGCAACGGAGTTACATACGAATGAAGTGGCGGTATTGTTTGATGCCTACCGCAGTTACTATGATCAGGCGCCTGATTTCAAAGGGGCGCTGGATTTTGTTACCGAAAGAATAACGCAAAAAGATAGTGTAATATTTGTGGCATTGCTGGACGCTGAAATTATTGGTTTCACCCAGCTATATCCCATCTTCACTTCCCTGGGCATGAAACGCGGCTGGCTGCTGAACGATCTGTATGTATTGGAAGAGCACCGCGGCATGGGCGCCGGTAAAGCCCTGCTGGACAAGGCTGCTGAGTATGGTAAATCTACCAATGCAGCCTGGCTCATGTTACAAACCTATATTGCCAACACCGGTGCACAGAAACTCTACGAAAAAGAAGGGTTCAAAAGAGATACGAATTCCTACTATTATTATAAAGCACTTTAAAAAACGCGGATCGCCTCCGCAACACATGGACACAACAAAGAACCCCTGGACCATTCACTCCAGGGACCTCAGGTATGATAACAACTGGATCAGTGTATGGCATCACGAAGGATTAAACCCTGCCGGCAGCGCCGGTATTTATGGGGTGGTACATTTCAAGAACCTGGCAGTGGGCGTGGTAGCGCTGGATGATGACATGAATATTTATCTCGTGGGGCAGTACCGTTTCCCATTAAAGCGTTTCACCTGGGAAATCCCGGAAGGGGGTGCGCCATTAGGGGTGGAAACCGGGCTGGATACCGCCAAAAGGGAATTGCTGGAAGAAACCGGCCTGGTAGCGGCTCACTGGGAGGAAATTACGCGTCTGGACCTCTCCAATTCCGTTTCCGATGAAGAAGGGGTGGTGTTCCTGGCCCGTGGGCTGGAACAGCAGGTGGCTGAACCGGAAGAAACAGAACAACTGATCGTTAAAAAAGTACCTTTTGAAGAAGCCTACCGGATGGTGAACAACTTTGAAATCACAGATTCCTTATCGGTTGCAGCCATACAAAAAGTAAAGCTAATGGGCTATGAAGGCTTATTAAACAAATAAACCCGTTACCTTTGCAGCAAATGGAAAGGAAATTTAACGCTTTCAAAGGTGAAAGAAAAGAGGGGCAGCGAGGCCCCAAAAAATATGCAACGCAGCGGCCAAAGCAATCTACCATGATTATTGGCCGTCAGCCGTTATTGGAAGCCCTGAATACCGGGAAGCCCATTGAGCGTATCTTCATGCTGCGCACCGCTACCGGCGACATTATCCCTCAAATAAGGGAACTGGCCCAAACCCAGAACGTTCCCATTAACTATGTGCCGGTGGAAAAGCTCAACGGGCTTACCCAGGCCAATCACCAGGGAGTGGTGGCCATTGCCGGCAATGTTACCTACCTGGACCTGCAGGATGTGATCTCCCATGTAACAGAAAAGGGGGAAACACCGCTGTTCCTTATACTGGATGGTATTACAGACGTACGTAATATAGGCGCCATTGCCCGCAGCGCCGTGTGTTGCGGCGCACAGGCCATCATTATTCCTGATAAAGGCATTGCTGCATTGAATGAAGAAGCAGTAAAGTCATCTGCCGGTGCGCTGGAGCGTATCGCGGTTTGCCGGGTGAACAGCCTGAACAAAGCGATCGATACCCTGCATCTCAACGGTATCAAGGTGATGGCCAGTGAAATGGAAACGGAAATAAAACTGTACGATTGCGACCTGAAAGAACCGGTAGCAGTGATCATGGGCTCGGAAGACAAAGGCGTGTATCCCGCCCTGATCAAAGCTTCCGACGTGCTGTTCCGCATCCCGATGGCGGGCAACTTTGAATCTTTCAATGTGTCTGTAGCCGCCGGTATCATTTTATATGAAGCGCTGAAACAAAGAACGGTAAATATTTAGCGGACCTGCGGGCGCCCGCCACGAAAATGGTTTACTATGCTCAAATTAGTTGAATGCCCCCGCGACGCTATGCAGGGCTGGCACAGAATGATCAGTACGGACGAAAAAGTGCAATACCTGGATGCCCTGTTAAAGGTTGGTTTTGATACGATCGATTTCGGCAGTTTTGTATCTCCCAAAGCCATTCCACAAATGGCAGATACAAAAGACGTTATTCCCCGGCTGCAACTAACCGGTTCCAAAAGTAAGCTGCTGGCCATTGTGGCCAACCTGCGGGGAGCGGAGGAAGCGGTGGTATTCGACGAAATTAATTACCTGGGCTTTCCCTTCTCCATATCAGAAACTTTCCAGCTGAGAAATACCAATAAAACCATTGCGGAATCACTGGAACAGGTGCATTCTATGCAGGAACTGTGCATTAAGAACAGGAAAGAACTGGTGATCTATATTTCCATGGGGTTCGGTAATCCCTATGGAGATCCGTACAGCCCGGAAATTGTGCTGCAATGGGTGGCAGAAATGGTGAAGATGGAAATAGGCGTGATCTCCCTCGCAGATACAGTGGGCGTGGCAGATCCGGCTACTATCAGCAGCCTGTTCAAACATCTCATCCCGGCTTACCCCGGTGTGGAGTTCGGCGCACATTTCCACGCAGCGCCCAATAAGTGGGAAGAGAAGGTACTGGCCGCCTATGAACAGGGCTGCAAACGGTTCGACAGCGCCATTAAAGGCATAGGCGGCTGTCCCATGGCCAAAGATGAGCTGGTGGGCAACCTGGCCACCGAAAACCTGGTAGCCTTCTGCCAGCAAAGGAATGAGCCGCTTACACTGGATATGACAGCATTAAGCAACGCACAGCGACTGGCAGATGCCGTTTTTAAAGATTAACTGTATTACATGCAATTTCATTTAAGCTTTCCCGTAACGCCGCTGCCGGCTCCCATACAGTATGGCCAGGAGCTGTTGCTGATGGGCTCCTGTTTTGCAGAAGAAATAGGCGGGAAGCTACAGGAGCACCGCTTTAATACCCTGGTGAACCCGCATGGTATTTTATATAACCCGCTCAGTATTACGCAGGCCCTCACTACATATCTCGACGGGAAAGTATATACGCGTGAAGATCTTTTCATGCACAATGACCTCTGGAACAGCTGGGATCATCACAGCCGTTTCTCCGGCCTTACGCCGGAAGCCACGCTGGAAAACATCCACCGGATGCAGGCTGCCGCCACAAAGGCTATTGAAAGCGCCGACTGGCTCATCATTACCCTGGGATCTGCCCATGCTTACATCTTAAAGGAAAATAACCGCCTGGCAGGTAACTGTCATAAGGTGCCGGCCGGTAACTTCTACAAACGCATGCTTACGGTAGATGAAGTGGTTACCGCGCTGGATAACGTGATGCATCGCCTGTTTTTCCGCAACCGGAAAATTAATATACTCTTCACCGTTAGTCCCGTGCGCTATATCCGCGATGGGGTAGTGGAAAATAATCTTAGTAAAGCCATCCTGTTACAGGCGGTTC
>NZ_DATCRD010000088.1:0-10981 GCF_036569185.1 Chitinophaga sp. | reverse complement strand
GGCAAACAAGCCGTTCTTGATGAACTGTGGGCTTCGGTAAGAACAACCCTGAAACCACCCTATAAAGCAGTGGCACACCAGTTTATTGCAGACGGCGATTATGTAGTAGTGGAAGCCAGCGGCCAGAACACTACACCTGATGGGAAACTATACAATAATAAATATTGCTGGGTATGCCGCCTCTCGGCTGGCAAACTGCATGAATTGAGGGAATATATGGACACACAATTGGTAACGGAAACATTCCAGGGATAACGCTAATAGTACCAAATGAATAAACCGGAAAAATTCTGGGGTAACAGCGCAACAGATCAGCAACGAAGAGATATCGCCATTTTTGCGTGCGCCAGCAAGCCTTATTTTTATGAAGCCATCCGTCAAACCGGCGCCTATCCCCTGGTATGGACCACGCACCTGCTATCGCCGGAAGCCTATACATTGGTGCCTGTGATCAATGGATGGGCACAGCGTGAAAAGCCTGCAGTTATCCTTGAGCAGGTAGCCCTTTCATACCACTAATACCAGAAATGCGGTATGAAAGGGGCCAGAAAATTATTTACTACCGGATGGTAGTTCATTGCGCCACCCTGATCTCATAATCTTCTACCAATCCATAATCATAAAGATCATACTCATTTCCCGGGGGCTGCGTTTTAATATTATACCATTTGCCGGGATCCACCAAACCGGGAGCAGGCTTATTATAAAAGGGGCCCAACACATTTTTTAAACTACCAATAACAGTCACTTCAATCTTATTGGTTCCTTTTTTTACGAATTCCCCTATAGGGAGTGTATTAGGCTCGGCAGTAACTACGCCGGCAAACACACCATTTACTTTTACAGCGGCCACCGTACCTTTCCATTTGCCTAATTCCACGGCATATGATTTAGCCGGCGTATCTGTTGTAAATGTTTTCGTATAGGTAACACCGTTACCATATAAAGGCAAGCCCTGTTTATTCCAGTCGCCAAGCTGTAATGGCTGAGGCTTCACAATGCTCCAGCCATGGGATGCGGCTTCCAGGCTGAAATCGCCCAATATATACACCGGTTCAATTTCTGCATAAACGCTCATGGGCGACACCGTAATAGCCAATTCATTATCTCCTGCTTTTACATAACTGCCTATACGGTATACCCCGAAGGAACGATCCAGCCACCATTGCCCCGGCTCATTCTTAACGGCTACGCCATTAATTTTCACATCATGCCAAAGCCCCGGCTGCTCTGTCGCTGCTTTGAAATCCCTGGTATCAGTACCCTCTTTCACCGTAAAATGATAAACAGCGGTGTATCCTGTTCCGGTAGAAAATGTATCGCGCTTAACGATCGCATCTTTAAACTGGGTACGGTTATTCCATGGATTGCCCACACCATCTGTAAAACCATGATGCTTAAATGCGGTATTGGAAGCCAGGCCAACATGTATCTGTGTATAAACGGTATCCGGCTGGTGCAGATGAAGATCGCAGAAGTCAATCGTAAGACTGTTGTCCGACTGCCTGCTTACGGTTGTCGTAGAGGCGTTTACGGTAGTCCATTTTCCCGGTGATGCAACTGCTGTATAACCCGGTAATTTCTTATCTGCAATAAAGAACATCCTGCTCCCTGCAGGCGGAACATCAAAGTTAAAATGTACGTCCTGGCTATGCTGTGAATAATTATAACGGGAAATGCTTCCGGCGTCAAGATCCATCTGTAATACATCCTTTCCTCGCATACTGATAGCGCCTGAAGAGGCTTCCGTCATGCTGGCATTGGTGAGCAACAACAACTCCCCATTGGCCAGTTTACGGCGCTGGTGATAGATATTACCACCTATGCTTTCCCGGTTGTTTCCTGCAATACTGAAATTCTTATTGTGAAACAACGCCTGCAATTTATCCTGGCTTACTTCATGGATCTTTCCCAGCTGCCTGATAGCCGCAAGTTCCTCATTAGCGGCGCCGTCTACCAAACGTAATTGTTCAAAACAAATCACTTCTCCCCCATTAGCAACAAATGCTTTCAATAAACGGAAAGTAGCGCTGTTGATGCTTTCCATTCCTGGTGGTATCACTACTGTTTTATAGGCCCGCTGTCCTATTGCAAAGCTGTTTCCTTCCACACGTCCATTATCTTTGATGATGTTTTCTGAGCCTAAGTCGTACTCCAGGAAAGAGCGTTGCATCATGGTCACAAAATCATTGAACCGTTTGGTGATATCGAAGAAGCACTTATGTTCTGCATCCCTGGCGTAATACATCCATGCGGAAGTAGTAGGCTCTATGATGAGGATATCATTATACTGCTGTCCTTGTGACAACAGGTAGGAAAGACGTGTGAAGTAATGATTCACGAAACGGTAATAAGGCCACCACGGCTCATGATAAGAGAAGCTTGGGGGATAATCATATTTACGTGCACCCGTTAACGTGGTGAATGATAAATGCTGGTTGAGGAAGTTCACACCCAATACAAACTCCCAGTCGGCCAGCCGTTTCATATCCTTAAAGGTAAGCTCCCAGCCGGCGCCGCCATAGGTTTCAGATAGGGTGCGTGTTTTACCAAGCTGGTTGGCAACGCTTCCCAGCTCGCGCACCGCGCGGATATTGCCAAACTGCACGGGCTTGTCTTCATTAAACTGGTTAAACAACATATCAATACCTGGCATCTGGTGCCAGGCGTACATCGCCATATTATCAGGGCCATGATAAGGACTTGGCCAGCCATGTTCCCAGTAATGCCCGGTCCAGGTAAGCTGATGATCCTTCATATACGCGGCCACTGGCTTAGACCAGCGGTCAACAAACAATTCCAGTAACACCTGGTAGTAATTATGACGCACCCGTTTCCAGTCGCCCACTTCTTTAAACAACGACGGCAGATGCAATTTCAGATCATAGTGCCAGTCCTGGTAAAACCGGTCGAACAGATCGGGCGTCCATCGTACACAGTTACGCCCTTCATTAATGATGGTAGGCTCATCAGAAAAAACGCCTTTGATGGTTTTCCCAAATTCTTTACCCACCACTTTTTCATACCCTTTATAGGTAACGTCAATAAATTTATCCGTAACACCTTTCGCCATCAGGTCTACATAAGACACACCAATAGGGCCTGCCACTGAGCCGCGGTTCGACCTTTGATAATTTACTTTCCTGAATAACTGGTAATGACCGGTCTTTCCAGCTTCTTCCTGTAGATGACCGGTGATATCTCTATAAACTCCTTTTTCTTCTTTCAAACATAAAAAGAACGCCGAAACATCTGCAGGCAACTGTGTTACATCTTCCATATACAACATTTGCCCCTGGTTGTATGCTTCAGGCATCTGCTCTCCTACCAATCCACCGGCAAAACCGGTGGGATAAGAGTTCTCGTCGTAGATCCAGATATTAAGCCCCAGCTTTTTTCCCTGCTCTACGGAATACTCAAATAAGTCGAACCACTCCTTTGATAAATATTCGGTAATAAGCCCCGGCCGGGGATGAATGATGATACCACCAAAATCATTTTTCCGGTAATCATTCAGCATGGAATCGATATTGCTTTTGGTGATTTTCGTATTCCATACCCAGAATGGTACCGTTCCATAGTCCCGGCCAGGACTTTTAAAACCGGCAGCCACCTTTTCAAAGCGTTCTAATGGCTGCTGTGCCTTTACACCGGAACCAACAAATACAGCAGTAACAGTTAAAACACGGAATAAAAATTGGCGGATGCGCTTGTGCATAGGTTATTATTATTTTTCAGTTTTATGATTATCCAGAACGGTGCGCGAAATAATGCTTCTGCGGCCCGCCGGAGTAACAACGATGGTTTTAAGGGTGATCGTTTTTCCCTTGGGAACAATAATGGTGACCGGCGCTTTGTATTCATGATCATAATCGCCCGGAGGCCGGTTGTTCACCGTGTAATAGATCCTGGCTCCCGGTACCGGCGGCTGCGCTACCTCAAACCGGAAACTACCGGTTACGATGGTAGAATCGGTGTAACTAAAAACACCGGGCACGCGGTAATTGATACCGGCTTTGTCAAAACGCGCCAGGTGTAATGGTAATGCTGTGCCGGCGAAACGAAGATAGTCCTTTGCCGTTTCATCCGACCATCCCGTTTCGGCCAGCGCCAGCATACGTGGAAGCATCATATATTGGAGCTTGGAAACATCGGGGATGTTTTCTGTCCATATACAAGCTTCCACGCCCATAATATGTTTACGTTCTTCTGCAGATAATGCAGGATATTCGGGGTTGTATTTATACGCTTTCCATGCAGGGGCATCGCCGCCATGACTGGAAGGCTCCTGGTCCGATGTGCTTTGGGCATAATCAAAATAAAGCCCGTTACCACCCGGCGCCAGTACTATATCCAGCCCTTTCCTGATCTGCTCAATAGCGCCCTTTTCGCCAAACCGGTTCATCACAGTGATATTCTCTTTTACCTTGCCCTCTGCTATCTCATCCCAGGCGATCAGTTTTTTGTGTTTGGACTGAATGATCTTATTCAATCTTGAAATAAAATAACTTTGCAGCTCGTGAGTGTTACTGATATGATGCGTTTTCATAAAGGACTGTACAGCGGCATCTTTCTCCCAAAACCCTTTATAACATTCATCTCCCCCGATATGAATATACGGGTAGGGAAATAAGGCGGCTACCTCTCCGAATACTTTATCGAGAAATGTATACACCCGTTCATCAGTAGGATTAAGAGAATTGTCTATATACATTTCATAGCCCCCTGAGGGGAACCATTTGGCAAAGCTGCTGCCGGGATTTACTTTAATCTCTTTATTACGTGTTACACACAGCTCCGGGTATGCAGCAATAGCGGCCATTGAATGGCCCGGTACATCAATTTCCGGCAGTATTTCAATATGTCTTTCTGCAGCATAGCGGATCACCTCTTTCACTTGTTCCTGTGTATAGAACCCGCCATCGCTGGCCTTTTCACCGGGTTGTGGCGGCAGGGTATTGCCTCCGAATTCGATACGTGGCACACGCCAGGCGCCTATCTGCGTAAGCTCAGGACAGCTTTTGATTTCCAGCCGCCAGCCCTGGTCGTCGGTAAGATGCCAGTGAAAACGGTTCAGCTTATAGTAAGCCATCATGTCCAGCAGATCCTTGATCTGTTCTACTGTAAAGAAATGCCGGGAAACATCCAGCATAAGCCCCCGGTAACCAAAACGGGGAGCATCTTCTATAGCGACGCAGGGAATAGCAACACTTCCGCTTACCGGTTCGGAGAACAACTGCAATAAGGTTTGCATTCCGTAAAACAGGCCCGCATTGCGGCCGGTAAGCGTAATACCGGCCGGCGTTACCGATAACCGGTAACCTTCTTCCGGTAATTGTTCTGCACCATTGGTAGTAATAACCAGTCCTGCATTTTCTGCAGTACCTGTTGCTGTCTTGTTGTTAAATTTCCAGCGACTGAAAAGCTGACCGGTGAAGTAATCAACCACACGCTGATCTTTCACATCAGCCCGGATCAGTGTACCGGAGTTGAAAATAAAACTGCCGGTATCTGATTTTACTGAGCGCGGCATAGGAATCAGCGCCGGCGCAACCTGTTGCGCTGTGCAGTTTCCAACACTGAAGCCCAGTAACGCCAGGCAGCAGGCATATATTCTTACATATTTGCTAAAGTACATTACTGATAATTGTCGTAAACTATTTTCACTTTATAGAAACAGGCGCCGTTCACTATTCTCGATCCCTGCCATTGTCCACCCGAAGTGTAGAAATCAACCGTGCTGGACGACCAGTTATTGAGCGAGCAACTTACTGCAGGGCGTGGATTTTTATTAGCATCCGGGCGCACCAGTACAATTTGCCCGCTGGGCTGGTTCCCCATTCCCTTCACAAAAGTGAGGTTGTTGGTAGGGGCCATGGAAAAGGTTTTCGTAGTTTTATTGAAGACGTATTCCCCTCCGTTGGTAGTAACCCACAACAAATTGGTATTGCCGTAATAAGCGCTCACTTCATGCCCCCAAACAGTGGGTAATGTAACCCGGTACTGTTTTAATTCGGTGAGCTCCGGGTTGGCGTCTGTTCCGCCAACAGCCAGGGCTGTGAGTATATGCGCATTGTTGGTTAAGTCCTGCCCTATAACCCATAACCCGTTAATTACGGGGTCCCACAACACCGCATGTGCGGCGCCCAAAGTAAACTCCGCATAGGTGCTGTTATCAGCTCCCTGTGAAGCAGCATACACCCTGATCCAGTTACCATCAGAAGCGGCCAGGGCGATATTGCCATTGGGCAGCAGTTCTGCCGAATGCAAATTGCCACTGATCAATTTTGACCATACGCGCTGCCCGGATGGATAAGCCACCAAAGCAGCCATCCCGTTATCGCTGATAGCCGCATAACTGGCATTTTGCCGGGTTGTCATTTTCCGCACTTTGAAATCGGTACCACCTCCAAAACTCTTGATTTCATTGGCGCTGAAACCCAGTCCTGTGGTGGGCGACCATGTCCACTTTTTTGCCTCCGCAGTATTCCAGTCGGTCACCATCGGATCATACAACTCTATCTGTTTGGAGGCGTCGTTGGTGAGTGCCAGTTGTAACCCCGGGTAAGGAACCGGGGTTACAACTGGCGGATTAGTTGGAGGATTGGGAGTATCTGTTCCTCCTTTTTTACTGCAGGCCATTTGAAAAATAACCAAAGCCACTGCAATGCCCGACAGTATTACTCTTCTCGTCATATCAATAATAGTTTGGATCAAATGCTTTCGCTTTATAGATAGCAGCCCCGCTTACGGTACGGGAACCCGCAGCAGCACCGGTGGTGGCGTTATAAAAATCAACCACGGATGTGCACCAGTTATTACCAGGAGCCAGCGGGCAGCCTGAACTGGGCTGTGTTTCTATCAGTATATTCTGAGCCGGCTGGCGGCTGACAGATTTTACAAAAGTTCTGAATGATGCTGTTGGTAAGGAGTCGAAGGTGCCGGTAGAAATATGAAAAGTATACGTTCCTCCATTGGTGCTAAGCAACAGCTGATCGGAATTATCCGGGTCAGCAGAAAGGTCATGGCCCCAGGGACTTGGCAATGATGCATAAGTCGTTACCAGGCGCAACTTCGGATTGGTAATAGTGCCGCCGGAAAGAGCGGTATTGTACTCATACTTTCTCAGTTGGTTTCCCAGCGCCCAGAGGATCTGGTGCGTTTCATCCCAAACCACCCCATGAGCAGCCGGAAAAGAATACTGCGTATTTACACCATGATTAGGCGAAGGTTGTGAGGAGGAATAAATCCGGATCCATCCTATACCTCCTTTCTGACCTGCGCTTGCCACCACGCAATTGCCATCAGGCAGTATTTCCATGGCGTGCAAACTGGTGGTGTCATTAAAACCCATTACCCACAGTTTCTGCCCCTTTGTACCGGTACCGGTATAGCGGGCAATGGTAGCCAGCCTGTAGGAAGTGGCAGTGATCACCTGCGCGGTACTTGCAAACGCGGTGTTATTCCGCACCTTGATATCTGTAGGCGCCGCCCAGAGCGGTATTTCGCTGGTGGCATCGTAAGACAATGCCGTGGTAGGTTTCCAGCTCCACTTTCTTGTAGTGGAGTTCCAGGTGGCATCCGCAGGATCATACACCTCGATGGTGTTCCCTACTTCGTTGGTAAGCCCTACCCAGCAACAGGTAGCCAGTTCTGTTTGGGGCTTTACTTTTTCCGCTGCTTCATCTTTGTGTTGCAGCTGATCTGCCTGCCGGGAGCAGGAAACTACCGTTAAAGCCAATACTATCACCATCCAATTCACACAGGTAGACTTTAAGCAGGCGTTACCTGCTTTCATCATAATGTTTTGCATGAGGGTGAGTTTTAGTTATCGTAACCTGGATTCTGTATAAGTTTATCGTTGAGTAATATCTCCGCATTAGGAATCGGGAACAGCAACCGGTTCTGGGTAACATTATAGCTGCCCGGCTGCAGGTAACTATACTGCGCTTTCTGTTTAACGCCAAAGGCATTCATTACTGTAATGGCATTACCGGTACGTACCAGGTCCAGCCAGCGCTTATTTTCAAAGGCCAGTTCTACGCGTCTTTCCTTTAAAATAATAGTTTGTAAAGTAGCCTGGTTTGTGGAGGTAATATTATGGGTAGCATCGCCGAAGGCTCTTTCTCTTACCATATTCAGGTAAGGTAATGCTTCACCGGATTTGCCCTGCTGATTCAGGCTTTCCGCCAGCAGCAGCAGCGCTTCCGAATAGCGGTATACCGGCCAGTCGTCGTTGGTTTGGTTACCGATCGTATGTGCATGCAGGTACTTCCGGGGAAACGGCCGGCCTACTTTACCGGGAGGCGCTACATAACCTACTACCGATTTCACCGCTGTTGCCGTAAAGTCATCAGTGGCATTAAAGGTGCCCTCTGCTATCGCGATAGACGCATCCAACCGCTGATCGCCTGCTTCATAGGCATCGATCAGATCCTGCGTAGGCGTATTAAAACCACCAACGGTAGTAACGCTGTTGTAGTTTACACCGGTTACCACGGTAGTATTCACCATCCGCGGTAAAAAGTTATAGATAGAAGCTTCCGTGTTGGCCTGTGGTACCGCCAGCCCTGTGTTGAACTGGATCTCAAATATGGATTCCCTGCCGTTCTTGTTGGCCAGTTCAAATGCATCGCCATATTTCGGGAACAGGCTATAGCCCATTGCGGTCACCTGTTTTAAAGCGCCTTCAGCGAGATCATATTTTTTCAGGGTGAGATATACATCTCCCAGCAGGGTCAGTGCTGCGCCTTTGGTAGCGCGACCGGTTTGCGGGAAAGCCGGTGCAGCCAGCTTAGCGGCAGCGTCGGTAGCATCGGCAATGATCAGGTCATATACCTCCTGCGCAGAAGCGCGGGGGATATAGGTTTCTTCACGGCTGAGCGGCGCACGTTTATAAATGGGCACCCCGCCATAAAAACGCACCAGGTCGAAGTACACGAGGGCACGGATAAATTTCGCCTGGCCCAGGATGGAATTACGGCTGGCATCCGACAGTTTGATATCGTCGATATGATCAATGATCACATTGACAGCTGATATCGCATTAAAACCAAGATTCCATTTCGGAGGCGTCTGGTTATTATATTTATCATCCAGGAAATCGGCCACCGCCAGGCGATTCATGGTAGCTACCGCCTGGTCGGATGATTTATAATCGTAGTGCGTATTATCCGAACGCATTTCTCCCATTACCCAGGCGCTCCTGTTGTTATACATCCCGCGGAGCTGGGCATAGGCGCCGTTTACAGCCAGGTCGAAATCGTTCTGCGTTTTAAAGTAATTATTCAGGTTTACATTGTTTGGATTGACTTCACTAAGAAATTTCTTACAGGATGCCGTTGCCAAACACAGTATCACTAATATTATACAAGAGATTTTTTTCATTTTTACTGATTTTTAAAGGCCAAGGTTCACTCCAAACGTAAATGTTCTTTGCAGGGGATAAGCGCCCAGGTCTTGTCCCTGCTGTGTTACAAATGCCAGTCCGGCGCCGGCGCTTACTTCCGGGTTGCCCGGGTAACTGGTGAAGATGTATACGTTTTGTCCGGATGCATATACCCTGAGACTCTTAATAACAGGCGTCCTGAATTTTCTCAGTGTATACCCCAACGTTATATTGTTGATGGTGAGATGGGAAGCATCGTGAATAAACAGCGTATTATCGGTACGATAAGCCGCTGTAGTGTTAGCCAGGGTACGCGCTACCTTTCCGTTACCAGGATCGGCTTCAGAGCGCCAGCGGCCCAGCAGTTCCGGCGGACCATTGAACACGCCGTCCAGGTTGTAGGTACTTTCCTGCATACCGTTTTTCAGCTTGTTGCCATAAGTACCTGATACCGCGATATTCAGATCAAAGTTCTGGTACTGGAAGGTGTTGCTGAGGCCAAATATAAATTTAGGATTGGGATCGCCTATCACGGTCTGATCATCCGGGAAGGTAATTTTTCCATCGCCGTTCAAATCCTTAAACCGCACGGTTCCTGCCTGGGAAAGCGTAGTAGTACCGGTTCCATAATATTTAGGCCCGGCATCAGCTTCCGCCTGGTTTTTGAAGATCCCGTCAAATACATACCCGTAAAACTGGCCAATAGGTTTACCAACCAGGGTCCGGAAATCGGTAAACTCTGATAAGGTTATCGTTGGATCAGCAGCAAAGGAAATATTATTTAAACCGATCCTTTTAACCAGGTTGCGGTTAAAGGAGATATTAAAGTCGGTGTTCCATTTAAGTTTCCCGGTAAGGTTTTTAGTGCTTAATACAAACTCATGTCCCCATTGCCTGATATCGCCCAGGTTATCCTGTACGGTAGTGAAACCGGAAGACTGTGGAACAGGCAGTACAAATAATAAGTCTGATGTGAGCTTATTATAATAGTCGTAAGAGAAATTAATCCTGCCATCAAATAATCCCAGCTCAAAACCCACATCAAACTGCTTGTTGCGTTCCCAGGACAGGTTCTGATTGCCTAAACTGGTTTGCACTTTACCGGGAGCCAGGCCGCCGGTAAAAGTATAATTCGAATTACCAATACCAGCTACACTGGAATAGTTGCTGTTGCTGCTGCTGCCCATTTCCGAATTACCGGTTAAACCGTAAGAGGCTCTTACTTTCAGGAAACTCAGGTTTGATACCTGTTTAAGGAAAGGCTCATCACTTACTATCCAGGCGCCGCCTATAGAAGGGAAAGTACCCCATTTGTTCTCGTCGCCGAAACGTGAAGATCCGTCTCTTCTCAATGTTGCCTGTAAAAGATAACGCTCCTTAAAGCTATAATTGATACGACCCAGGAAGGACGCCATTGTCCAGGCAGTAAATTCTGATTTGTTAGTAGTAAATCTTGTAGCGGCGCTTAAAAGGCTAATGCTGTTATCCGGGTAATCACGGCCTACCATATCACTCATAAAACGGGTTGACCGTTGTGCCGTAAAACCGGCCAATACGCCCAATGAATGATCTTTACCAAACTGCTGCTGGTAG
>NZ_DATCRD010000087.1:0-5435 GCF_036569185.1 Chitinophaga sp. | reverse complement strand
CAGGGGGCTTTCTCTTTATAAGATACTGACCAGTTATTTACCCGGAGTAACAGGTTGAGCAGCAGCAGGAGCCGGAGCGCCAGCTTTAATATCAACTAACTCTACGTTAAATACCAGTACGGAGTTGCCGGGGATTACCGGAGGACTTCCCTGTAAGCCATAAGCCAGTACAGAAGGAATTACCAGGGTAGCTTTGGAACCTTTCTTCAGGCCGCTCAAACCAGCATCCCAGCCTTTGATCACGAAACCGCGGCCGATAGGGAATTTGATAGGCTCTAAAGGCATACCTGGGCGCATAGTTGAATCCTGGCTGGAATCAAATACTTTACCGGTAGTGAGTTTACCAGTGTAATGAACATACACGGTATCGCCCGGGTTGGGGGTATTACCGGTACCTTCCTGGGTAACTGCTACGTAAACGCCTTCCGCGTTCTTGGTAGCGTTGATCTTGTTTTTATCCAGGTATTCTTTGATTACTTTTTCGTCTTTTTCTTTCTGGGCAGCAGCAGAATATTTGTTTTCCACTGCAAAAGTGATCTTCAGTTTATCACCTGCTTTACCAAACGGAGGACGCTCCTGTGCTGGTAATGAATCCCATGGAATAATGAAGGTAGCGCTATCGCCTTCATGCAGGAGGGCAATACCTTCCATCAGGTCGTACTTGTTCTGTGGTTTGGCCACCAGCACCGGGATCGCAGCGCCTACCATTTTCCGGGAATCGCCCAGCAGGGAGTCATTGATACGCTGGGTAACATTCACCAGGGCAGTATCGCCTAATTTCAGTTGTGCTCCGCTGCCGGATTTGTGAACGATATACTCAATACCGCCCGGTGTTTTTTTAACACCAGTACCGCAACTGGCTAAAAGAAAGCCAAAAGCTGCAGTTGCAACTAAAAACTGATTGTTTTTTTTCATTTGATTGTATTAGTAGGTTGAAATACTTTAATTACAGTCTATTGTAACAGGTCCTCGTTTTCTTCCACGGCTTTCACAAAACGGTCCACTGTTTTTTCCAGTGAATCTGTGCTGCGGCCTCCTGAAGCGTTGAAGTGCCCTCCCCCGTCGAAATATTTGCGGGCGAAGGTATTCACATCGAAATTACCTTTGGAGCGGAACGACAGCTTCACTTCCGAGTTGCGGTCTATGATCAGCGCAGCCATTTTAATGCCCTGGATAGACAACAGGAAATTCACAAGCCCTTCAGTATCCCCTGTCTGCAGATCAAACCGTTTCAGATCGGAATATGGAATAGCCAGCATAGCGGTGTTATATTCATAGAATACTTCCATGCGGTTCAGCAGACTATGTCCGAGGAAGCGCAGGCGGTTTTCCAGGAAGTTGTCATAGATCGCCTGGTGGATCACCTCATGTTTCAGCCCCCTTTCCATCAGGTCGGCCACCATACGGTGTACGGCGGCAGAAGTAGATGCAAAGCGGAATGAACCTGTATCTGTTACAGTACCGGCATAAATGCATTCGGCAATTTCGAGGTTAATATACTGCTCATCTCCCAATTTATATATAGTTTCATAAACTAATTGGGCAGTGGAGCTGGCTTTAGTATCACTCACCCCGTAGTCAAAGCTGGGCTGTGGCTCAAGATGGTGATCTATCAGAATTTTGGTGCAATCCAGTTTTTCCAGGTGTGGCGCCAGGTTTTTAGTGCGGTAGAGGGCGTTGAAGTCCAGGCAAAACAGGAGATCAATACCTTCCAGCGCCTGGATGGCCCGGTCCATAGACGACTCATAGTCGATCACATCGTTAGCGCCTGGCATCCATTTCAGGAAATCCGGAAAATTGGTGGGTGAGATTACAGTTACCTGATGCCCTTTCTGTATTAAGTAATGATACATTGCTAAGGAAGAACCCATGGCATCCGCGTCTGGCTTCTGGTGCATCGTTATCACCACTTTCTTAGGGCTCTCCAGCAAAGGTTTAATTTCCTCGATCGGCTTCATTAAAAAACTGTAATGTTAAGAGTTGATTTCCAATCACAACAAGTGGTTGAAACAGAAAACGAAGTGCGAAGATCTTTATTTGGGGCAGAATTTCAAAATTTTTTACCGCTAAAGAAAATGTAATTACTTTTGCGGCCTAATCTGTAATTCGGAATTAAACATTATATGAGCAACAGAACATTTACTATGATCAAGCCTGATGCAGTAGCAAACGGGCACATTGGCGGCATTTTAAACATGATCAACGCTGCAGGTTTCCGCATCGTGGCCATGAAAATGACGCAGTTATCTACTGCTAAAGCAGGTGAGTTTTATGCAGTACATGCGGAAAGACCTTTTTACGGTGAACTGGTAGAATTCATGAGCAGCGGCCACATCGTAGCGGCTATCCTGGAAAAAGACAACGCCGTAGAAGATTTTCGCAAACTGATCGGGGCTACCAATCCTGCCAACGCAGAGGAAGGTACTATCCGTAAAAAATACGCAGAGTCTATTGGCCGCAACGCGGTACATGGTTCCGACTCTGATGAAAACGCTGTGATAGAAGGTAACTTTTTCTTCAGCGGTCTGGAGAAATTCTAGTACTGACTCATCCACATCTTTGTAAAAGGCTGGCTTTCTGAAAGCCGGCCTTTTTTGTGCGCGAATATTTTTTGGATGAAATAAACATATCATTTACAGATAGTTATATTAATTTATAGAAGTGATACTTTAGATGAAATAGTAAAACTGCCAAAAAGGCGCAATCGTATAACTTTCAATTAGAATATGATAGCCGAAAAAGAGGCAAAAACCCCGGTTTACAACCATGGAAAGGGTAAATATTTTATCATCTCAATAAATTCATTATCATTAACTTATGCCTATTTATACAATTACCTGCTTTAAATAAAACCACTCTCCTCTTTTTTGCCCTGGAAATGCCTGTTTTTCCTGGTATTATTTTACCTCTTCAGCCCTGTTTTTACGGATAGCCGTTACCGTAGTTTTCCAAAAAGCAATTAACTTGCCTGCCTATGTGGGAATCATTCCGGAAACTGTTTAAAGGATATTTAAGATTAGAGCGGTCTATGTCCGACCACTCCGTGGAAGCGTATATAAGAGACGTTGAAAAACTGGAGCAATACCTCCAGGCCCAAGGCAAAGAAAAACTACGCCCCCAGGATGTAACTTTTGAGGACCTTCAGGGATGCGTACAGTGGATTGCCCAACTGGGTATGACCGCCAGTTCACAGGCCCGGGTCATTTCCGGCCTGAAGGCATTTTACAGGTTCCTCCTGCTGGAAGACATGGCGCGTGAAGATCCTACCCAGCTACTGGAAGCCCCGAAAATACTCCGAAAGCTACCCGACGTGCTCACCTTTGAAGAGATAGAAAGAATCATTGCGCAGATCCCGCTGGATACCGCTGAAGGCCACCGTAATAAAGCCATACTGGAAACCATGTACAGCTGTGGGCTCCGGGTAAGCGAAGTAATTAACCTCCAGATCACCCAGCTGCATATGGACGTAGGATTTATCCGGGTGATCGGGAAAGGCAATAAGGAAAGAATGGTGCCCATCGGCAAAGACGCCATGCGGCAGATAGATATTTACCGGAGAAATGTTCGTATAGCATTGCCCGTTAAGCACGGGCAGGAAGATACCCTGTTTCTCAACCGCAGAGGTGGCGCCCTGAGCCGGGTAATGATCTTTCTCGTGATAAAGGAGCTGGCTCAGAAAGCGGGTATTCAGAAAAACGTATCGCCCCATACCTTCCGGCACTCTTTTGCCACCCACCTTGTGGAGGGCGGGGCCGATCTGCGCGCGGTACAGGAAATGCTGGGACATGAGAGCATTACCACAACAGAGATTTATACCCATCTCGACCGGGAATACCTGAGGGATACCCTGCTGCGGTTCCATCCCAGATTTTGATATTCCACCACCGGGTTACAATATTCATTTTACCGGGAGGTGTTTTTCTGATACCCGTAAAATCAGAACAGCTACCCGGGGAAAGGTAGCTGCTCATCTGCTGTTAGAAGGTCACAAACAATTGGTAGTTTTGCCATGATAAGGAGGGACATACAAACAATCCTTTTACAATAAGCTATGGGTTAGCAAGCGGTATTTATCACTCTTCTTTCTCTTCTGACCGGTGATGGTGATCACATCGCTGAGCCAGCTGCCAAGTTGCTCTGAAGCGCGTTTCACCAGGGACGACCGGTAAATAATATTCACATTACTGCATGGGCGCAGATCCTGCCTGCCAGGGAGCCTGGCCATCTTCTCATCTTCCGCCCACAGCAGCTCATTGTTCCTGTAAATTTTGAAGTACACATCCGGGCCCTGGGCGCTGCGGCCGGGAATAAGCGACTGTATCCTGCCATTGCTGAAATGCTGCCTGGAAAAATGCAGGGTATAGCGCCCAGCTTCATTGGTATGCGCCTGCCCGATCAGCTGACCCGTGGCCGCGTTATAAGCTTCCACTTTCAGATGTGGTTGCCCTGAGGCGGCAAAATGAGGTTTTACCACACCAGTAATTACCCAGGCGCCGGCGTTGGCATATATATTATGCCAGATGCTGGCAGGGATTACGTATGCATAAGCGCCTACATAACCATCGGCGTTCCGCTTCCAGTGCAGCACCAGTTTACTCAGGTGGAAGTTGCGCGATTGCCGCGACCCATTCTTCCCGGGCAACTCATCCAGGCAGAGGTCCAGTTCCAGCGCTTCGGTGAACAAGTGCACCTCCTTCCAGCGGAGACGAAAATTGCCTTTATCATCAAGGGTGGCTTCGGCCAGTAACCGGTCAGCTTTCATCAATACTTCGCGTGCAGACAACGGTTTCATGTCATTAAAAATTCCGAGGGGCTGCTCTGATGCTGTAGACACAGCAGGCAGATAAACCCGGATACGTGCATTTACCAGGGGCTCCACGCAATCCTGGCAAATAAGTGCAGAGATATTTCCGATTAATAGGTAACTCATAATTTTATTTTTTTTAAAGAAAAAAAAAGGGGTTAACGAGCATCACCTGATGAATTGATTCTGCATATCACTAACCTAAAAAAACAAACATGGTAGAAAGGCCAATTACTATTAACTTTTTTGAGGACAATAGATTTAAGCCGGTTGACAATACAAAGATTAAGAACTTTAGAGGAGCAGTCAAGCGTTTAATAACTGAAAAAAGACCATGCGTATTTATACGCATTTTTCCAGTGGAGTATACGGAATCCGGGCGCTTTCCCATGGGTGTAAAACCGCTCAAACCCAATAGGACATTCAGTTGTACCTGCGTAAAAACGCAGTTGACGTTTTCATGATAAGTAAACAACCGGATTGTATATGCGATTATTTGTAATAATTTTACCCCAAACTAAAACTTACCTACCATGAATGATTTTCCTAAAAGGCCGATTCCTGCCGATACCGGCGAGTTCATTTCCCTGGAAGAAATGAATACGCTTACAAAAAATCATGACGACGATCA
>NZ_DATCRD010000086.1:0-10422 GCF_036569185.1 Chitinophaga sp. | reverse complement strand
GTGTATGAATATGATCACGCCTCCAAACGCAGTATTCTTATGCACGACTATGGCAGCCGGAAAATTTCACTCATGAAATTCCAGCCGTTTGCCTCTACCTATGCGGCTGCTTCCAATGCCGTTTACTATACAGCTCTCAGCAAAAAATTACTGGTAGGCACCTATATCCAGGGTCAACCAGAGAACTCCGGTATACTTGATATCTATACCGTTCCCGACATCAATGCGCAATTACAGTTATATAAATCATATTCCGGAACGGGAAAAATTGCCGGTATCGCTTACAGGGAAAGATAAACATCAACATAAAATTTTATAACATGAGAAAAATCAAAAACAACCTCCTCCTTGTGCTGCTGACGCTTTCTGCCAACGCATCCTATGCCGGGCTGCCATTTACTATCAATGGCAGCCTGCGCAAGGCGGATCATCAAACCTGGGCGCATCTTTACTACCAGTTGGAAGGCAAACAGATACACGACTCCGCCAGGATCACCGATGGCCGTTTTAGATTGACAGGCAATATAACCACACCAGTGAAAGCCAATATCTACGTTACCACTCCCTCCGATGGTAAAAGAGGACCTTATGTGGGCGCCGGCTTTTACCTGGAAGCAGGCAATATAACAGTTGCCAATGCAGATACCGGCCGGCAGATACACGTAAGCGGCACACCGCTCAATGAAGCATACAACCAGCTGAAACAGTCACTCAGCAAGGCTTCCACCCCGAAGGCCGATAGTGCGCAAAACACCTACGATGCTATTTCAAGACGCCGGCAGGATATCTACCAGGAGTTTGTAAAAAAACATCCTGATTCCTGGATTAGCCTCGATCTTGTATTGAATGAGATAGGTGGACTAACAGACCTGCAGCAGAAAGACAGCCTGTTCAATACATTGTCGCCCGAACTGAAAAACAGTACTGCCGGAATCGCGTTCACCAAAACCGTGGAACAGGCAAAGCTGCTGCTTCCCGGGAACCCGGCGCCTGATTTTACCGAAAAGGACACAGCCGGCATAGCCATCTCCTTAAAAGATTTCCGTGGTAAATATGTGCTGATCGATTTCTGGGCCAGCTGGTGCATGCCTTGTCGCGCTGAAAACCCGCATGTGCTCAAAGCCTATGAAAAGTATAAAGACAGGAATTTCACGGTACTGGGCGTTTCGCTGGACAGGTCCCGGGCCGACTGGATCAAAGCTATCCGCGAAGATCATCTCCCCTGGCAGCAGATCTCTTCACTTGATCCACAAAATGCAGAAGGAGCAAAAAAATATGCTATCCGGTTCATTCCGCAGAATTACCTGGTGAGCCCGGAAGGAAAAATTATTGCAGCTAATTTAAGAGGAGAAGAATTGAAAAAGCTGGATGAGCTATTAAAGTAATAAAAAAAGAAACCGCTCCAGACACCTGCCTGGGGCGGTTTCTTTATGCTATATCCAATATATTACACGGCTTCAGCACGTACAATGGCAGCTACCGGCTGAACAACCACCGGTGCAGGCGCTTCCTCCTCTTCACCCCCTACTACCGGCCCGTTTTGCGCCAGTTCACTACCTTCCTTCTTCGATTTAAAAATAGGCCACAACAACTGGGCATACCATTCTTCTTCCTTATAATGCTTCAACCCATAAGCAGCCGGGTACTGACGGGTTATAATCCCTGTTCCGAAGATCAGGTCCCAGATAAAAAACATGTTACCAAAATTGCCTTTATAATAGCCAACGCCATCATCTGATGTATCTGCATGGTGCGCATGATGCGTGGCGGGCGTTGAAATCAAACGCTCCATTACCCAACCAATAGGATTCAGCCAGCGGATGGTATAAAACGGCTTATCCCATTTAATACTGGAATGTGCCGCGGTGGTGATCAGTGATTTTATACCGCCTACAAAAAGCGCCGGGTAACCAAGCCCCAGGTAAGTAAGCGCAACTGTAAGATAGATCTGTGAAAAGAAGGCCGTGTAAATAATATTCTGCCGGCTCGTCATAGCCATACCCATATAAGGCGCGGAATGATGCGTACGGTGAAAACGCCAAAGTAACGGTAGCTGGTGATGCAGCCGGTGATACCAGTATTGCGTAAGATCATCTGCCACAGCCATGATGGCAAAGCCCCACCAGAAAGGTACCCAGGCGAATATATTCTTTGCATCAGGTAAAATAAACGGCAGTAACTTCAACCCGAAATAAGCAATCATCGGGCGCAGCACCACCTTCGGAAGTATAAAGCAAACTATATCCAGTGTACGTTCATTCTTCGTCCACTTATTTTCATAAAATCCTACAGAAAATTCTACAATTCCCACTACTACCATAATAGCCGGCAGCCCCCATGTTTTCAGGTTATTGAATACGGCTTCTACAAATGCAGGCGCCCGGAAACCAAGATGCTCGGAACTGGCCTGTAGCCAGGGTTTGCTGCCGCTGATATAAAACGACAGGAACATCAGCCCTATCGGCAATGTATATAGCAGTATGCTTATCAGGGAATCCCGCAGGATTGCACGCGATGGCGTTTTTACTGTTGTTGTCATAATTATCTTTTTTATGTGATCAATGATGTTGATTGAATAAAAAATGAATCAGCCAGATGCTTCCGCCAATGATGATCAGCGGCACCAGGAATATGATGATGCCGATGGCAATTTTCTTTGTTATAATAACAAGATCTGTTAACGTCATAATGGAAGATTTAAAGTGAAGGATGTATTATTTCGATATGGTTAAGCTTACCGGTAAAATTATAAGGCGATTTATACAACGGAGATACCGCCGAACCCTGGTCCCTGCCTACATCCAGCCCCTCGTCGTATGGAGAAATGGTGGCATCCGCTTTGGTAATGGCGCGCTCAGCTACTTTCTCATCGTTGATGTATAATGATTCTGTTCCGGCCGGATCTGTCAGCCGCAACGCCGGTGTATATTTCAGCTCATAACGAAGCACCGCTTTCCCGGGCGCCAGCGCCTTCGCTGAGGTAAGATCTGTTAACCGCCCGTTGTTATTATGTACCGCTTTCAGTTTTCCCTGCTGCACAAAAAAGGTAAATCCTGAAAAACGTCCGCCTACACTTAACAATACGCCTTCATTATTTACATCGTTCAGCTCTACATCCGCTTTAATGATAAACGACTGCTCTGAAAGAAAAGGAGCCGAGCGTGTAGGCACCTGCGTTATACCGGGGTACAATATAGCACTGGCTCTCGTATCCAGCGGACCACGGGTAAGGATAGCAGGAGTAAGACGGGCAGTATCTCCCAGCAGCGGGTACACTTTATACTTCCAGGCCTCTTTATCAAAAAGCTCCTGCAGCTCTTTTAGTTTTGCAGGATTGGCAGCCGCAAGATCATGCTGCTCATTGAAATCTTTATCGAGGTGATACAGCTCCCATTTGTCTGTAGTGAACGGCGTACCGCGTTTATGGTTCACCGCGGCTTTCCAGCCGTCTTTATAGATAGCGCGCCCGCCGGCAATTTCGTAGTATTGTATATGATGCCTGCCCGGGGCCGCAGCGTTGTTGATAGTATAAGCCAGGCTGATGCCTTCCAGCGTATCCTGGGGATAACCATTGATTACTTCAGGTGCTTTCAGCCCTGCAATTTCCAGCACGGTAGGCGTAACACTGTTCACATGTGAGTACTGTGTGCGTATGCCTCCTTTTTTGATCAGTTTGGGATAGAAGATCACCAACGGGTTACGGGTACCGCCTTCACTGTTGGCATCCTGCTTCAGGTAACGGAAAGGCGTATTTGCGGCCTGCGCCCACCCCACAGGGTAATTAGGCCCCGATTCAGGGCTACCTAACTTATCATACAAACTATCAATATCCTTTATCCTGCTTTCATAGTTTTCTGTAAACAAACTGCCATCTATATACTCATTAATACCATGCACATGACCGCTCAAACCGCCTTCCTTACTGGCGCCGTTATCGCCTATAATAAGTACTATCAGCGTGTTGTCCAGCTGTTTGGTATCACGCAGGTAATTCACCAGGCGGCCTACTTCATAATCGGTATGGGAAAGGAATCCCGCATATACTTCAAAGAAACGGGAGAATACTTTTTTCTCGGTAGCCGACAACGATTCCCAGGGTTTTACACCCGGGTTGCGCGGCGGTAATGTAACATCCTGCGGCACCAGCCCCAGTTGTTTTTGCCGGGCCAGTACCTGCTCCCGGTATACGTCCCATCCTGCATCAAATTTACCCTTGTATTTTTCTACCCACGACTTATCTACCTGGTGCGGGCCATGTGTGGCGCCAGGTGTGAAATAGAGGAAGAAAGGCTTGTCGGGCGCAGCAGAATGCTGCCCGGCGATATAGGAGATCGCCTTATCCACCAGCACGGTAGTAAGATGCTTTCCCTGCAGGTCAGGTTCTACCTTTACCGTATTTTCCCAGAGCGCAGGCGTATACTGGTCTGTTTCCCCGGCCATAAATCCGAAGAAGGCATCGAACCCACGGCCGGTAGGCCAGCGGTTGAAAGGCCCTGCCGGTGTGAGGTCCGGGCTGGGAGTTACATGCCATTTACCAACCGCGTAGGTATTATATCCATCTTCCCTTAATATTTCTGCTACCGTACCTTTTTCAAATGGCATATAACCATTATGGCCCGGCAGGTTTACCGCAGCATCAATAACGGTAGGCACATTCACGGAATGATGATTGCGGCCGGTAAGCAAAGAAGCGCGTGTAGGCGAGCAAATGGCAGTGGTATGAAAATTCGTATAGCGTAAACCGTTATTAGCAAGACTATCAAAAACAGGTGTTTCCACCAATCCGCCAAAAGCGCTGCTGGCGCCCCATCCCACATCGTCGAGCATAATGTAAATAATATTGGGGGCTCCCGCAGGCGCCACGGGATTAAAAGTAGTAGGCGTAATAACCGTTTGTGCCAGTGTAGTGCCCGGTTTCCCGGCGTATGGTTTCTGCGGGCTGTATTGCGCATAGGCGCCTGATGCAAAGCCCAGGAACAGCAATGAAATAAAGGATCCGGAAGAGGATGAAAAAGTCATTTCTTATGATTTAATTGACCGATAGTTTTATTTGTCCCACCACAAAGCAGGGGTTTGATATCCCGATGCTGCGGGCGTGTTTTTGTTCAACGACTGCTCATTTTGCGGGTAAGGAATTCTCCGTGGGATCTGCCCGTTGGGGTTGGCAACGCTGGTGGCATTCTTTGCCAGCGGCAATGCAGGATAACCTGTTCTCCGGTAATCCGTCCAGGCTTCCGGCTGCAGGAACAAAGCAATATATTTTTGCGTGATAAGGGCTTTTAGGTCACCGCCGGAATCACCGTTTAATATAGCCTTTGCCGTTATATACGCCTGTTGCTTTTCCGGTGTGGCGTAAGGATCTGCAGGGTTAGTCAACACGCGCTGAAATGATGCGCGTATCGCTGCTTCCAGTGCCGTTTTGGCTAAAGGATCCGCCGGGTTGATCCTCCAGCGCGCTTCCGCTTCCAGGAATTTTGCCTCCGAGAAACTACTGATCACCACCGGTGAAGTAGCAGTGCCATAGTAACTGCCGATCACTGAAAATGCACCTGGCACTCCCGGCGCACTTCCCCGGTAAGTATTGCTGCCCGCAGGGTAAGGTGTGGCGAAATAAGCGCGTCGCGGATCTACAAACAACCCCTCCGGTTTAGTGGGTGCATCTGTTACTTCGTTCCCGTTCAACAGGTTTACAAAAGAGGCCCCAAGCCCTATCCATCCCGGCCTGTTGGTATTCTGCTGGTAAAAAGGATTGGCGTTAGTGGTAGCGGCGCCAAATACCACCAGGGCATCTGCCGAGTTATCCGCTATTCCCCTGTAACGGGTGCCGTCATACAGCGCATTTAACACTGCCTGTGCTGCTGTTGTGCTGTTTATTTTAGTTAGATGGATCGCATATCTTGCCTTCAATGTATATGCAAGCGATTTCCAGCGCTCAATATTTCCGCCGTATATCACATCATCAGTGGCCGGCAATGCACCCAGGTTATTGGCCGCCGGCTGCGACAGCTCCGTAATAGCGGAATCCAGCTGCTCCTGCAGCGACTTGTAAATCGCTTCCTGTTTATCATATACCGGGTTGGTAATATTGTTGCCATACAACGATTCTTTGTAAGGAATATCTCCGAAAAGATCGGTAAGAGTACCATAGGCATATACGCTCAATACCCGGGAAATACCGCTGTAATAAGGCAATTGCCGCTGCGCGGCAGTAGTCCTCACAATTTTCAGCTCATCCAGTACTTCTACATAAAATCCCCTCCAGGTTTGATTAAAATACTGGGTAGAGGAAGCATAGTTATCAAAGGAAGCCGCATCACCGTTTGCGCCCGAAGCCTGCTGGATATAGATATTAGCGATAAGGCCCGCATTAACGCCGAGATTAAAACCAAGCGCAACTTCAGCGCCGGTAAGCACCGCGCTCACCGATACCTCCGTAGAGGCGTTGGGGTTAACATTCGCTTCCTCGAGCGAGCAGGACGCCGGCACCGTTAACATACCCGCTGCAATAAATAAACGTCCGATAGTAGATGAATATATTTTCATGTTGCTGATTACTTAATGAATTAGAAAGAAACGTTCAATGCCACCCCGTAGCTTTTTGTATTGGGCGTTGTCCAGAAGTCGATACCCGCTGCATTCGACAAACCATTACGGCTTCCCAGGTCGGGGTCACTGCCGGTATAATTGGTGGAAAGCAAAAAGTTCCTGGCGGTGAGTGTAACACTGGCAGCCGCTATATGTGCAGGTTTCAGTATCGTGGCTGGTAAGGCGTAGGTAAAGTTTACGTCTTTCAGTTTCACCCAGTAGAGGTCGTGCTCAACATACAGCCCCTGTATGTTAAATGTATTGCGGTACCATGCCTGCGATAATACCGCTTCAATAGTATTAGGCGTTCCCTTTGAGGCGGTAACGCCGTCAAAAACAGTGGTAGTGCCTCTTGCTGCTGTAGACGCATCTACACCGTTAAACACCATTTGCAAGCGCGGCGCGTTGAACAGGTCAAAACCAAAACGCCCGTCCAGTAAAAAGGAAAAACTGAATGCGCCATATCTCAATTCATTGCGTAACCCCACGTTGAAATCAGGATTAGGATCCCCGATTTTGGTAAAGGTGGTATTCACTAACGGGTATCCATAAGTGGCACTGTTTGGATTGTCGTCGATGATGGGTTTGCCTGCTTCATTACGCTTTACATCGGTACCATAGAATACACCATAAGGCTGGCCTGCCTGGCCGCGGGCTTCCATCCAGATACCGCCAAGGCTTACGTTGGTAAGGTTATCAGCGATATAGTTCACACGGCTGATGTTTTTGTTAAACAATGCGGTAGCCGTCCATGAAAATTTCCTTCCGTTGAAAATGCGCTGTTGCAAACTGGCTTCAATTCCCTTGTTGATGATGTTACCTGCATTGGTAAGCGTATAGGCGGCACCGGTAGAGTAAGGCAAGGTAACCGGTATGATCTGGTCTTTACTGCTGTTGTAATAGTAAACGGCTTCCAGTTGTGTTTTATCATGGAAGAAGTGCAGGTCCAGCCCGGTTTCCCAGGTGCTGATCCGTTCCGGCTTCAGGTTGGGGTTACCGATGGTAGCGCTGTAGCTAAGCCCCTGCTTGCCGTTAAACGGAAAGCTGATGCCACTTTGAATCCATCCTGCGCTGGTAGTAGGCACATAATAGGTTTCAAGGGAATAAGGATCGGCATCATTACCTACCTGTGCGTAAGTAGCGCGGATCTTACCAAAATTCAGGATACTATTGTTCCAGTGGAGCGCATCTGTAAAAATAAAACTGGTGCTGGCAGAAGGATAAAAGAATGCATTCTTTCCTTTGGCCAGGGTAGAAGTCCATTCGTTCCTGCCGGTTAGCTCAAGGTATAACCACTTCCGGTAATCCAGCTTTACATCTGCATACCCGGCTACCAGTTTTCTTCTGATAGTTTGATTGAATGTTTGGGTAGAAGAAGCATTGGAGATATTAAAATTACCAGGGATGGTTAATCCGTCGCCGCGGGTATTCACCTGGTTCTTCCAGGAATTATAGTAGTTGTATCCTGCCACTACGGTAAGCTGCAGATCATTGTTAAGTTTCCGGTCGCCCACCAGCAAAACATCCAGGTTGTTATCTCTCCTTGCATAATTCACATCGTTGATGGTACCGGTGGATACGCCTGAGGTACCGCGACTGAAAGCGCCTTTCCGTACATCCGTATAATTATCGATCCCGTAACGGGCAGTGGCTTTTAACCAGCTGGTGATATCCAGGGTGGCTTCCGCGAAAGTAATAAAGCGGTTCAGCTCATCTGTTTGCGGGTTCATATTAAGCGACCAGTAAGGGTTATCCCATCCAATACCATTGGCGTATGAGCGGCTGTCGCCCCAGGGTTTGTTACTGGTTGGCGGCAGCTTATATGATTCCGGGTGCTCCCAGGGTTTGGAGTAACCATTGGTGATGTCGAAGTTCGCCGGAGAATTGATCAGCGCACGTACTACGTTGGTATTAAAACCTCCCATCAGCGCCCTGTTGCCGGCTCCATCCTTGATGTAGTTGACGCCGCCGGATACTTTCAGTCGCTCATTCACTGTATAATCACCATTAAAACGGAAGGTATGCCGGAAGAAATCCGTAGTAGGAATAATACCGGTTTGCTTCAGGTTGCCGTAAGAAAAATAATACCCGGCATTGCCTGTATTACCATAGAAACTGATATTATGATCATTCGTATAGCCGTTAACGAAAAAATTGCCGATGTTATCGTAGCGGTTCACAGGTATGCCGTTGGAAGCAGGATCGCTTTTTCCAACAATGGTTCCGTTCTTATCAAAATTACTGGGCACTGAGCTGTAGGTGAGCGTATCCAGCAATGCGCCCCAGTTCTCATCTGAGCCGGTGATACCGGGCTTCACATACTGCCCGCCGATACCGTTTGAAAAAATGGTTTGTCTTGGCTGTACGCGACGGTTTATTTTATCAACAGTAAACGATCCGCTGTAACTCACACCGAAAGATTTATCAGTAAGCGAACTTCCTCTTTTTGTATTGATCACCACCGCGCCGTTCGATGCACGGATGCCATACAATGCAGCAGCCGCAGGGCCCTTCAGTATTGTTATGCTGGCAATATCCGCGCTGTTGATATCAATGGCACGGTTGGATGGCGTAGCCAGTGATACACTGTTTGATACCGGGGAAATATCCTGGATAGAGTTATCCACAGGTACGCCATCTAAAATAAACAGTGGTGCGTTATTTCCCAGCAGTGAGCTGTTGCCCCTGATCTTTATGGTAGATGATCCACCGGGAGAGCCACCGGAATTGCTGATCTGTACGCCGGTTACCTTTCCGCTGAGCGCGGCTACTATGTTGGGCTCGCGGCTGTCTTTCAATGCAGCGGCCTTTACTTCACCAACGCTGTAACCCAGCGACCTGGTAGCGCTCTTTATACCTACAGCGGTTACTACCACTTCAGACAGCGACTGCTGCTGCTCCAGTTTTATCACCTTGTTCAGGTCATCTTTGGTGATCAGTACTTCCTGCGACTGATACCCGATAAAAGTTACGATGATGGTTTGAGGTAGTTTCAGCAGGCTTAACTGGTAGCTGCCTGTTGCATCGGCCAGGGTGCCTGATGTACCGCCTTTAATACGCACCGATGCGCCTGGCAGCGCCTCCTGTGTTTTATTATCAATCACTTTTCCTCTCAGCAGCACAGCCGCCTGCGAATAAGCATTGCCGGTAAAGGACAACAATACAGCGCACAATAGTGCATTACGTAAATATCTGGACATACAAAGGGGATTAGATGTTGGAAGAATCGGGCAATAAAATGCCCATGATGACTACGCTACGCGTCATTTAGTTATTCGGATGTTTGATCGGAAAGCCTTAGCAACAACAACAACAGGCGGATGTAAATGTGCCCGCATTAAATTTTCTGCTGTCTCTATTGTTGTACAATAGCTGATTCATTGTTGAAATATTAAATTGACTGAACAGGTTGCTTCATAGAAACAACTTCAATAAAGTATGATAGCTAACAGGTTTGCTTTGTATGGTGGGTGACAAAGACTCTGGTGGTGGTAAATCCTATTAGTCTACTATAATTGTAGACAAATATACAACCGGGTTTTTGAAAACGCAAGCACTGCGCAAAAAAAAGTTGGATAACAGTTGAAAACTTCCGCTGCTATTACTTTTCATACATATTAATATCTACGGGCATCACCCCTAATGGCGCCGCTAACATTTGTTTAATGTTCTTAACCCAGGGTATTTTTAATATCGTTAATGCAACAATGTTGCATTAACGATATTTATCACTATCTTTGTCTTTCAAGGGCCATTGTAAACACAAAAAACCGGGCAAACACGACACCCGCATCTCCTGCAAAGATGTGGCGGTATATATTCTGCGAACTGTAAATG
>NZ_DATCRD010000085.1:0-4015 GCF_036569185.1 Chitinophaga sp. | reverse complement strand
CAACCGTGGTACCAGTTCCATCTGCTCCGGGTATAAGCCTCGTGAAAACCGGCGCCCTGTCCACAGATGGCAGCAGCATCACTTACACCTTCACGCTGCGTAACACTGGTAACGTGACCCTGAGCAACCTTGTGCTGAATGATGCTAAGTTGGGAATGAGTAATGAACCGGTACCCGGCACGCTGGTGCCCGGCGGCAGCACTACGTTCACCAGAACGTACACACTTACGCAGGCGGATATCAACGCAGGATCTGTAACAAATACCGCCAACACTACCGGCCAAACCCCAGGCGGCGGCACGGTAACAGATACCTCGGGTACAACTGGTGATAACAATACACCAACCGTGGTACCAGTTCCATCTGCTCCGGGTATAACGCTGGTGAAAGCGGGCGTCGTGTCTACCGATGGCATTACTATCACTTACACCTTCACCATCCGTAATACCGGCAACGTAGCATTGAGTAACCTTACACTTACAGATGCGAAGCTGGGCATGGTCGACGAAGCAATACCCGGTAGCCTGGCGCCAGGCGGCAGCACTACGTTTACCAGAACGTATACGCTTACATCGGCCGATATCAACACAGGATCCGTAACCAATACGGCAACGGTAACCGGTCAAACTCCGGATGGCAGAAGAACCACGGATGTATCTGGAACACGTGAAGATAATGACACGCCTACATTGACGCCGGTACCTGCACTTGAGCTCCTCATTCCGAACGTGATAACACCAAACGGGGATGGTATGAACGACCGGTTCGTGATAAAAGGACTGCAGCGCTATCCGGGCTCAGGAATCTATATCTACAACAGGTGGGGTAATATGGTATACCAGAACAAGAACTATGATAACACCTGGGATGGTAACGGTCTCAATGAAGGCACTTACTACTATATCCTGAAACTGAACACTCCGCAGGGAGAAAAAGTACATAAAGGATGGATAGAATTACTGCGATAAAAAAAATGTCAATGACCAAAGCGAATAATATGCGCACACCCTTTAACATAAAACTGGCGTTCCTGCTCTGCCTTGCAGCAGGTTCGCCTGCTATCTCCAGGGGCCAGCAAAATGTGCAGTACAGCCAATACGCGTTTAATATGCTGAGCGTAAACCCGGCGTATGCAGGATATAAAGAGGATCTTTATCTCAACGCCGTATACCGGCAGCAATGGGTGAACTTCCCCGGCGCACCTAAAACAGGCGCTGTGTCGCTGGACGGGGCGCTCAATACCCGTGAACAGCGGGTAGGGCTGGGACTGCAGGTTACCTACGATAAACTGGGGCCGCAGGATGCTTCATCAGTTTACGGCATGTATTCTTACCGGATCCCGCTTGACGACGAAGGCACGCGCCGCTTATGCCTCGGCGTAGGCGCGGGAGCTACCCAATATTCGATTGATGGAACCGCCCTGGTGTATAATGATAGCGGCGATCCCGCCATTCCCGCCGCAAAGGTTTCCACCATCGTTCCGGACGCTCGTTTTGGCGTATACTATTATACGCCCAACTTTTATGCAGGTATTTCTGTGATGGATCTTTTTTCTCTCTATACAGATAATACCCGCTATTACTGGCGCAATTACAACTACAAGGTAATCCGCAAAACACAGCACCTTTATCTCACCGCTGGTACGGTGCTCAATTTGTCCGATAACCTGAAACTGAAACCAAGCTTCCTGGTGAAAGAGGACTTCAAAGGACCTACCAACCTGGATTTGAATGCGTTTCTGCTGATCGCCGAAAAAGTCTGGATTGGCGGTTCTTATCGTACAGGAGTAAAGATCTGGAATAAGTCCCATCTGCAGAGCGACCTGGAACAGCTGGACGCCGCCAGCGCACTGGTCGAGTTCTTCGCTACCCCCAATCTCAGGATTGGATATGCGTACGATATTACCACCAGCAAAATGTCGTCTGCCCAGAGCGGCTCTCACGAAATATCTGTCGGTATTACATTTCCCAACAAAAGACAACGGGTGTTTAGTCCCCGCTATTTTTAATATATCCGTTTATGATGAAAAAGATCTGGATTTTTGCATTAGCTAACTTGCTGGTAGTATCTGTATCGGCACAGGAACAAAAATCAACCTCCCGGCAGGCTGAAATATTTTATCATAAATATGAGTATGCCCGGGCTGCTAACCTGTATGAAAGATTGGCAAAAAAGAAGCATCCAAAGCTGATTTTTTTGCAGCGACTGGCAACCTGTTACAGGATGGTCAATAACTATGAAGCTGCAGCAAAATGGTATGCTGTTGTTTTAGAAAAGGGAGATACGGTGCCGGAAACCCGCCTGTATTACGCTGATATGTTGAAATCACAGGGGAAATACGCCGAAGCAAAGGCGGCGTATGCCGCCGCCCAACAAAGTAACAGCCAGGCAGCATTGATCGCCAACCGCATTGCCGGCTGCGATGCCGCGGTGCAATGGATGAACAGCCCCTCCGCAGAAGCAGTCAGGGGTGTTCCCAGGCTTAATACAA
Source organism: Chitinophaga sp. (assembly GCF_036569185.1). Taxonomy (GTDB): domain Bacteria; phylum Bacteroidota; class Bacteroidia; order Chitinophagales; family Chitinophagaceae; genus Chitinophaga. The sequence continues at coordinate 1,524 of NZ_DATCRD010000085.1, read as the reverse complement.
CACTGTCCGATTGGGGAGCTACCTGGTATCCCAATGGTATTGTATTTATGTCTGATTCCCTTCGGAAGGATCTTTTACTGCCCGGCAGTAAGGTCGACAAAAATCTTTATGGCAGAAATAATCATCCCTTTTACAAACTCTATCTTGCCGATACGGTCAACTATGGTAATGTTTACCTGTTCGATTTATCTACCGCTTTTAACAGCTATAGGTACCACGTGGGTCCCGTAGCCTTTGATGCCGGTTTCAATACCGCGTGGTTTACGGTAACGGAAGCGGATAAACGAATAGACGGTGAAAAGGAGCGCTTTCCGCATGGCCTTGTAATCCGGGGCAACAGGCGCCTGGAACTGATGGTTTCTCATCGCGACAGCAGCGGCCACTGGCAGCCGGCAGAAAGTTTTGCGTATAATAAGTCTTCAGAATACTCCATTGGACACGCCGCGCTCAGCCCGGATGGCAACATACTTTATTTTACTTCCGACATGACGGGTGGACAAGGAGGAACAGACATCTGGTTTTCCGAACTGCAGCCAAACGGTTCCTGGGGAACGCCACAGAATGCGGGCTCAGTGATCAATACAGCAGATGACGAGGCATTTCCAGCTATTGCAAAAGACGGGACCTTCTATTATTCCAGTAAGGGTGGAATTGGAATGGGCGGATTCGATATATTCGCAGCCACCGGTGGCAAAAACCAATGGTCGCAACCCAACAATATGCGTTTCCCGCTTAATTCTCCCGGCGATGACTTCTTCTTCGTGCGGAACGGAAATGGCCAGGGGTATTTTGCCTCCAACCGCCAGGGTGGAATGGGGGATGACGACATATATAGCTGGAGCTCGCCCAATACTACCACCATCGAAACTTTGAAGCCTTTTGTGCCGGGGTTGCAGATTCCGTTTACCGCAAATGTATGTCCCCGTTACCGCAGGAGCTGCATATATCTCTACAACAAAAAACGAGGCATCGGTTGGTGCTACAGCGCAGAAACCGGCAGCTTTACAGCTACCCTGGAACCGGATACAGAATACGTGATCAGGATTACGACGGGTAACAGCACCTCCTCCGTTGAATTTAATACCAACGGGATGAACAGTTCCAACACAATTGAAAAGGAAATATGCCCGGACAGCGGAATAAAACATTAATACCGGTATTATCATTTATATTAGCACAAAAAAGATGAAACGACTATCATTACTTTTACTGCTCACAGGCGCCGGCCTGGTGCTGAAAGCGCAGACCGCCAAAGAACTGATCGGGAAATGGAAACTGGTAAAGGAAACCAAAGGCGGCGTGGTAACACAGCCAGAGAATACATACCAGGTATTTGAAGAAAATGGCGTATTCCAGGGGATCAACGGCGATAAAAGCCGCAAAGGGAAATGGAAGCTCTCAGCCGATAACAAATACCTCACCATCAAAATCAGCATTGTTTCGCTGGAGTTTGAAGTAGAATACTTTGATGCAAAGAAACGGGTGATCAGTAATGATAAAACCGGTACGCTCGAATATGAGAAA
>NZ_DATCRD010000084.1:0-20443 GCF_036569185.1 Chitinophaga sp. | reverse complement strand
AATGCAATTTCATTCGGCGTTTTCTGCCTGCTGGCGCCTTCTACAAGGGCAATCATTTTATCCAGGAAAGATTCCCCCGGTTCTGTGCTTACCCTTACTTTAATATGGTCGGACAATACTTTGGTACCACCTACCACACTGGATTTGTCGCCACCGGCCTCCCGGATCACCGGCGCGCTTTCACCGGTGATGGCCGATTCGTCGATGCTGGCCAAACCCTGTACTATTTCCCCGTCAGCGGGGATAATATCGCCCGGATCACATACGAAGATATCGCCCTTGCGCAGGGAAGAGGAAGAAACAATTTTGATTTCATTGGTGAAGATTTCGCCCACCAATTCTACTTTCTTGGCGGGTGTCTCTTCCCTTGTTTTACGAAGGCTCTCTGCCTGTGCTTTACCACGTGCTTCTGCAATGGCTTCTGCGAAGTTGGCGAATAACACGGTAAGGAACAGTATTACAAAGATAGCCACATTATAAGCAGCGCTGCCTTGTTCCTTATTGCCGGTAAAGATCGCATACAGCGCTACTATCAGCATTACGGCAGTGCCTATTTCCACGGTGAACATCACCGGGTTTTTGATCATTAATTTCGGATTCAGTTTTACGAAAGACTGCTTCAGGCTCTCCATCACCAGTTCTTTCGGAAACAATTTATTATCATGCTTCATGGTAGTCAGTCATTAAAAAAATTACAGGGAAAAATACTCTGCGATCGGGCCCAGTGCCAGCGCCGGGAAATAAGACAAGGCAGTAAGGATAATGATCACCGCAAAGGTCATTGCCCCAAAAGTGAGTGAATCTGTTCTCAGCGTACCGGCAGATTCAGGTATGTATTTCTTGGAGGCCATCAGCCCGGCAATAGCCACTGGCCCGATAATAGGCAGGAACCTGCCCAGGATCAGCACAAAACCGGTAGACACATTCCAGAAAATGTTTCCATCTCCCAACCCCTCAAAACCAGAACCGTTATTGGCATTAGCAGAAGTATACTCGTACAGCATTTCAGAAAAACCATGATAGCCGGGGTTATTTAGCCAGGCCGATGGCTTCACTGCCCAGTTGGCATCCGGGTGATGCGATAATACCCATGATGATAAAGCTGTACCTGCCAGTATCAGGAATGGCGACAGCAACGTAATAATGGCGGCTATCTTTACCTCCCTTGCCTCCAGTTTGTGACCCATAAATTCAGGCGTGCGGCCTACCATCAGGCCGGAGATAAACACCGCGATAATAATAAAGATGTAATAGTTGAGGATACCTACGCCGCAACCGCCATAGAAACAGTTCAGCATCATACCCAGTAACTGCATCATACCGGTCATAGGCATGGTACTATCGTGCCAGCCGCATACAGAACCGGTGGAAATAATAGTAGTGACAGTGCTCCAGTAGCCTGTAGCTGCAGCGCCAAAGCGCACCTCCTTACCTTCCATTGCCCCTGTGGCCTGTTGAATGCCCATGTGGGCTATGGCCGGGTTGCCTGCCATTTCCTGCTGCATGGAAGGGATCAGCAGGCATATCATCCCGATGGTCATGATCCCAAAGATGACCATCGCAAATTTTCTTCGCTGTATAAACATACCCAGGGCAAATACCATGGCGATAGGAATAATCACCTGTGCTACCATTTCCGTCATCCAGGTAATGTAGTTGGGGTTTTCCAGCGGGTGTGCAGAGTTAGCGCCAAACCATCCGCCACCATTGGTACCGAGGTGCTTGATAGCTACAAAGCCCGCTACGGGGCCATGTGAAACATTCACGGTATCGCCCTGCATGGTTATAATGGCTTCCTTGCCTGCATAACTGGCGGGCATACCATTGAACACAAAGATGAGGGCAATGACAATGCTTAATGGTAAGAGGATACGGGTGATTGTTTTCAGGAAAATATCCCAGAAATTCCCCAGCTTAGTAGTGGTTTTTTCCTTCATAGCCTTGAAAACCACTACCAGCGCAGCAATACCAGTGGCGGCGCTCACAAACTGCAGGAAGGCAAGTACAAATAATTGTGTGAAATAAGTTACCCCTGTTTCACCGGAATAGTGCTGCAGGTTACAGTTCACTACAAAGCTGATGGCGGTGTTAAACGCCAGGTCGGCCGACTGCCCGGGGTTTCCATCCGGGTTCAGCGGTAGTTTATCCTGGAAAAACAGCGCAAAAAAGGCATATACAAACCATACAAGATTAATGGTGAGTAATGCCTTCATGTGTTGTTTCCAGTTCATTTCCTCGGAGGGATTAATACCGGAAATTTTAAAGAAGAGGCGCTCCAGCGGCGACATAAAATCGGACCAGGTCCGGTCGCCCCTGAATACCTTTACAATGTACCTCGACAATGGCCAGGCAAGTAATAGCGTGATGCCATAGGTGGCAATTACGCCTAAGATTTCTGTTGTCATTTTTATAGTCAGTTAAAGAAGCTTTGCGTATAGGCGTGGGAGTGATATCTCCAATCAGAATTTTTCAGGTTTCAACAGTACATAGATCATGTAGCCGAAAACGAAAAGTGACAGAATAAATAATGCGTTCATAAATAACAGTGTTTAGATCTTCTCGAAATAGTCGACTGATTTGAAGAATACAGCGAAGCAGGCCAATCCTGCCAGCAACAGGAGAATAGTCATCATCATAAAAATGTTTTAAATAGCTATAGTTTGTAAATGTTGAATCCTTACATTCTTCAGTGATAAGGGGAGTAGCTCCTTATGTTTTCCGCAGAGGAGAGGTGAGAGCGTGTACATAAACGCGCTTTCAATAGCGTTACGCAGTGCACTGCTCCCATTGTGATACAATACAGCGGCCACGTTAAAACAACGTTTTACCTCATGAAGTTGTTCACTTCTGATCATCCGGCCGGTGTAACCGGCAAAGGTGTGGATCACCTTACTGATGGCTCCTTTTTGTTGTTCTGCGGGAAATGTTAAGCCCGGAATCTGTAAACCTATCAATTGAGAGATTTTTGAGTCTGGTAGCATGTGATCAATTGTTTTGATACAAACGGGGTAATGCCAGCGGAGTGCCAGCATTGGCACAGGGGACTTCTTTTCTTCCTTAATTACCTAATAATCAGTGTATTAAATAATTTTTTAGAGAGATGAGGAGAAGGTGTTTGCTGGCTTAACCATGCAGAAATGGTAGGGTGATTTCAAAAATGAAAGTGCTGGCCCGGGGCACATCTTTTAAAATAGGGTATAAAAAAAGCGGTTCTACTTTCGTAAAACCGCTCCTTATGAAATCGTTTTATTATTGTTCTAACTAAACAAATACAACACATCCTCTTTTGTCAGCTTCTTCACAAAACCACTATCATCAGAAATAATTTCCTTCACCAGTGATTTTTTGCGTTCCTGTAACTGCAATATCTTTTCCTCCACTGTGTCTTTACAGATCATGCGGTAAGCAAAAATATTCTTGGTCTGCCCGATACGGTGGGTACGGTCAATGGCCTGTTGTTCTACAGCCGGGTTCCACCACGGATCTACAATGTATACATAATCGGCGGCTGTGAGGTTCAAACCTACGCCACCGGCTTTCAGCGAAATAAGGAATACCCGGCACTCATCGTTGTGCTGGAAATTCTGAATAGCCTTTTCACGATCAACAGTGGAAGTACTTCCATCGAAATACTCGTAGGGTATTTTGAGATGTTGCATCCTGTCGCGGATCAATCCGAGCATACCCAGGAACTGGGAGAAGATCAGCACCTTATGATTACCGATGTTTTCGGAAATTTCACGGGTAAGCTCATGCAGCTTAACGGAATGGTTCGGATACTGTTCCGTATCATTCAGGATAGCGGGCGAATCGCATATCTGCCGCAGCTTCATGAGGCCCTGCAGGATGGTAAGCTGGGAACGTTCCATGCCCTGGTCTTCAATAACACCGAGGATCTTGGAACGATAGGTGTTACGATAGGCATCATAAATATGCCGCTGTTCCGCATCCATTTCGCAGAAGATCACGGTTTCTATTTTCTCCGGCAGGTCTTTCGCCACCTGTTCCTTGGTACGGCGAAGGATAAACGGATAGATCAGTTTACGCAGATGCTCTTTTCTTTCTTCATCCTGGAATTTGTCGATCGGCGTAGCAAATTCGTTGCGGAAAAAGTCTACGCTGCCGAGCATCCCCGGGTTCAGGAAGTTCATCTGGGCATAAATATCGAAGGTGTTATTCTGCATCGGGGTACCGCTCAGCGCCAACCTGTTCTTTGTTTGAAGCAGCTGTGCCGCTTTGGTCACCTTTGATTGCGGGTTCTTGATAGCTTGCGATTCATCGAGGATCACATAGTCAAATTCAAGTTTCATCAGCAGCTGGATATCGCTGCGGAGCGTACCATAAGTAGTGATGATGGCGTCAAATTTACCCAGTTCTTCAGACGATTTTAATCGTGCCGGCCCATGGTGGATATGATGCCTGATATCCGGTGTGAATTTCCTGATCTCATTTTCCCAGTTATAGATCAGCGTAGTAGGACAAACGATCAGCGCCATTGTTTTGCCTTCGTGCTTATTCTTGTAATACTGCAGGAAGGTGAGGGCCTGGATGGTTTTACCCAACCCCATATCATCTGCCAGGATACCACCCCATTTGATATCATCGAGGTAGTTCAGCCACTGGAAACCGCTTTCCTGGTAAGGACGAAGGGTTGCCTGCAGGTTTTCCGGCAGGTCTATACTGCGGATCTCATCGAACTGCAGCAGTTTGCGGCGCTTCTGTTCAAGTTCCAGCACTACGGCTTCATCGTCAATAAACTCATACAGCTCGTCAATTACGCTGAAGTTGTATTTACTGAGTTTAAGCCCTTTATCTTTTTCTTCTCCCACTTTAAAGAGCAGGGAGTATTTGCGCAGCCATTCTTCCGGCAGCAGGCCCAGGGAACCGTCTGCCAGCTGAACATAATTCTGTTTGTTGGCCAGCGCATTCTTAATATCCTTGATACTTACTTTCTGATCCCCATACAGCACTTCGATCTGTGCATCGAACCAGTCGATGCCGGAGCTGATCTGTAGATTGGTAACCGGTTTATGCGAGCTGAATTTAAAGTTGCGTAGATTATCGAAACCGAACACCCGTACATTCATTTCTTTCAGCGCATCGAAGAACAGGAAGAACCAGTTATTTTTCAACGCTTCTTTTGCGCGCAGGTAAAAATAATTATGGTTATCGTGTTGTGCGAAGTTGGTATGTAAAGTGCGGAGCTTATTTACAAAAGCATCTTCCGCTTCTTTATTCCGGTGGATAACGAGCACTTTATTTCCTTCCTGCACGGTGATCTTGCTTTCGTCGTTCCATTCCACTTCCTGGCCCCGGTAAGCGAAACCGGGCTGTATGATAAATGTTTCGCCGAGCTCTTTCAGGAACACCCGTGGTTCGGGCATTACATCTTTCAGTTCAGCGAGCAGTCCTTTATCGAACTGTATATCGTACTGGCGGCTCAGTGGCAGCAGGTAATCTTTCAGGTAGGCCGGCCATTCCTGGTTAGCAATGCGCAGTTGTCCGTTTTGGCGGAAAAGTTCCACGTGCAGGGCATCCTGGGGGCTTTCAAACAAATAGATCACTTGTTTGTACAGGAACATCAATGGGCTTTCCCATTCATTTTCAGATACATTTACCAGTTCTCCTTCGATGTTCACATAGCAGTTAATGTCCACATGGGTATCGCCGGTATTGGTTTTTATGATCAGCTTGAGCCTGTCGGCGCCAATCTGCAGTTGTTGCAGGTTCTTGGTTTTGAAGGCCTGCCTGTTGGGCAGTTCAAATACCAGCCCGTGCTCTGCCAGCTGTGGGAACAGTTTGGCAAGTTTGGGATGGAGGTATTCCAGCATCAGTTCTTTTGTTTCGGTAGGAAGTTCTTCTGCATTTTCATGCGTTATATTTTCCCAGATACCGGCAAAAGGAGAATTTTTGCTGAGGAATTTACTGACTTCAGTGCCCTGTAATTTTCGTATAGGCGCTATCAGTTCACGGTCTTTTTCCTTGAACTGGTAGAAGTCGATGTATTTGGTAAGATCCAGTTTGCTGGCCAGTGATACGAAGGCGGTTTGTTCTTCGTTGATTTCGCCGCTTACCAGGTCTATTTTAAAATAAGGGTACAGTGTTTCGTTGGCATTGAAAACTGCTGCCAGTCTTTGTGTAATGGTAATGGTTTCTTCCGGTGGCGGCGGGGCCGTAACCGGTTGCCGGCCTGCGGCGGCGCCATCTACCCGTTTGATGGAGGGGTCCAGTACGCGCAGAAATGGCTTGCCATCCATATAGGAGAAGGCAAATTTCCCGTCGAGGTCATCGGTAAGGGAATAACCGTACAGCGATAGCAGCTTATTCTTTTCCTTGTCCCAGTTGCGGAGGGTATCGAAATAGAACGGGCCGTTTTTCTGCAGCAATTGCAGGAACAGGGCTGTTTTATGAACGCATAGCGCATGTTCTGTTTCATCGCAGGTGCAGTGCGTATCAAAAAACCGTTCTTCATTCCGTTGAATGATGAGCGGGAACTCTTTCCCATTAAGCGTAAGCACGGCTTCTACCTTTTCATCTTTTGCCAGGTTTATTTTGGCGGGATGTTTTTTGGCAATTTCCTCTGCCTGTGCCAGTATGGTACCGGAGGTGAGCAGTTTAATGGATTTAATATCGATAGACTTCATTTTAACCAGCGTATGCTGCTGATCAAACTGTGTGTCGAAGCTCTCGAAATGATTTTTGTCCAGCATTTCCTGGAGCTGGAACAGCGCTGCCGCTTCGTGCCGGCAGATGTCGCCCAGGTTGTAAGGGCATTGGCACCGGATGGACATACCGGTTGTTTCCCCATACTTATTGATGGAAACACGGTAGTAATTGGCATGTGTGTCGCTCTTTACGCGGAAGGTAGCTGTTTTCAGCACCGGGTCTGCCTCGATGAGTTCAACGCCCCCGGAAGAAAAAATACGCTTCCCCCTGCGGATCACTTCATCAGTGCCGTTGTTGTAAACATATTTTAGCAAATGGGGTAGCGACATACTATACGTTGTTGCCCGCTTTTATTATCAGCAAAAGGGTTAATAGATATATCAAAAAAACTTAACAGCTGATAAAAAGGCAATCCACAAAAGTAAGCAGAAAATTTCTAATAACCCGCAGCCTGGCTATTAACAACCCGTTAACCGCTGTTCATTTACCCGGTCATTGCAGGGTCTATTTTTCAATATAATTTTCTTTAAATATAGATGCCTGTTTATCAACTATTTATCGTATATGACGCAGGTATCTTTCCAGCGAAAAATCCACCGCATCCTGTGCGCCCGTTTTAATATATTTCCCAAAAGCGCCATACATCGCATCATATTTCAATGGTTTTATTGCAGCATACAGGGTATTAATTTCCTTTGCTGATACGGGGATATTATTCGGATAGCTGTACATCACCGATACCGTTTTCCTGTCGGAAGATACCTGTATAACATCTCCCACCAGTAAGGAGCCTTTCCCCGCAGGGGTATACAACACATTGCCACCGGGAAAATGGCCGCCGCATAACACCAGTTTGATGCCGTCCCATAGCCGCAACTCATTGCCCTCCCATAGTTTGATCACGTCATCATGGCGTTGCAGCCATCCTGCATCCAGCTGATGTACGTAAACGGGGATATTGCCAAAAGCATGGCTCCATTCCACGATAGTAGAGAAATAATGCGGATGGGAAAGGGCAATGGCTTTGATACCGCCGAGCTGCCGGATAATATTAATCGTAGAGGCGTCGAGGTTAGCAATGCAATCCCAGAGGATATTCCCGGAAGGGGTAACCAGTAAATGTGCCCGCTGTCCGATAGCAAAATCCGGCGTGCTATAAATAGCATACAGATCGGGCGCTACCATTTCTATAATGTTCCGGTGGTTTTTCTGCACCTGTTCTAGTGTGGTCCAGCTCTGGCCGGCGGGATTCACATATTGCCGTTCATCTTCACAGATAGGGCAACGTTCCGGCGCCTGGCTGGCGGCATCATACTGCACACCGCAGGTATTGCATAGATAGTATGTCATGGCATTATCTTTAAGAAAACAGAATATAGGATTTTTCAGTAAAAATGGTGCAGTATGAGTCTGATTTCCGGGAGAATAAAGAAAGGCAATTTCGCATAACAAACAACAAATTGCTGATTCTTCGTATAGGCGAGAACGTGTCATTTATATTTTTTGATAAGCCGCGGATTTTGTCTGACTCAGGATTAAACTGATTATGCTGAGTCAGACAAAAATCGCATCGCCGAAGGCGATCCCTTCGCTTACCCTGCAATCAATTCCCCATCCCTGAACAGGGGCAATACATTCGCTCCGTCGGCAGTAAGGCAATAATGTATATCTTTTTCCAGTCCATATTGCGCCAGGCGCTTATAGTGGGATGCCTGCTTCATGAAGGTATAGATGTCGTGTTTGGCCGAGTGATAAAGGGTTTCGGCTGCAATAGCCGAATCGCAGTTGACATCAAAATGTTGTTTGATACGGCTTACCACAGCGCCGGCAAACAGCGTGTCTTCCATGTTAACACGGTCTTTCCATGCCGCACAGCCCAGGATCACGTTCTGTTTTTGGGCCACCAGGTAATCGCAAACGGCGCTGATATTAGGGAAGGAGCCGGTAATGATCTGGATGGCATCTTTAGCCATGTGTAATAACTTGGTACCGTTGGTGGTGGTGAGCACCAGCGTTTTATTTTCCACGAATTCACGTGGGTATTCAAAAGGGGAGTTGCCGTATGCCAATCCTTCTGCAATCCTGCCATCTCTTTCTCCGGCGGTGATACCTCCAATGGCACGGCCTATATTCACACATTCTTCCACGCTTGCCACCGGTATTACACGGGAAGCTCCGTTGTACAGGGCGGTACATATAGTAGAAGTAGCGCGTAATACATCTATTATAACTACAATGCTGTTTTTTACATCAAATAAATGTAACAATGCCGGAGATAAACATACTTCCAGGCTGGGTTTGTTGCTTTCTGTCATTCAGTTGTGTTTTGTTTTAATCAAGGATCACCCTCCACTTCTCACTCTCTGCGTAATCCTTAATGGTATTATTCCTTTCCTGCAGGAGCCTGGTCATATATTTTTGCAGGTAAACCCGCTCAAATACTCTTCCGAACCAGCCATAAGGGGTGCCAAAGTTCATGATATCAATCATCACAGTGGCATTTTCTATCGGTTTAAAATAATGTTCATGATTCATATGGGTAAAATCCCCGTTGGTCATTTCATCCGTAAACGATTCATTCTGGCGCATAGCGGTGATTTTAGTGGTCAGTTCCCTCATTTTCCCAAGGTGCTTTGCTCTCCAGGTCACTGTTTCATTATAGGATATCAGGCCATTGGTACGGCCTTTAATCGCATCTTCCTGCCGGTGCGACATACTTCGCTTGTGTAGTGTAATGCTCCTGCTCAGGTCGAAGACCCTTTCCAGCGGGGCATAGATAACGGTAGTTAAATGAATAGTAGGCATAGATATGGCAATAAAATATAAAAATTCCGGTGCGCCGGAAACTTTCCAGGCACCGAAATTAACAACTTTAACCGGCTATTCATACATATTCCTAGCCCAGGAAAGGCACTTTTACCACTTTTGCTTTCAGGGCCTTGTCCCTTACTGCGATAAAAATTTCCGTATCCAATGCAGCAAAAGCCGTTTTCACATAGCCAAGACCGATAGCCTTTTGCATAGATGGCGACTGGGTGCCGGAAGTTACGCGGCCAATTGTATTGCCTGCAGCGTCTTTAATTTCGTAGTCGTGGCGCGGAATCCCTTTATCTACCATTTCAAAACCAACCAGTTTCCTGGTAACGCCTTCTGCTTTTTGTTTTGCAAATAATTCGCTGGAGGTAAATGGTTTGGTGAATTTGGTGATCCATCCTAAACCGGCTTCCAACGGGGAAGTAGTATCGTCGATATCATTTCCGTAAAGACAGAATCCCATTTCAAGGCGAAGGGTATCGCGGGCGCCCAAACCGATAGGTTTCAGGCCCTTGGGGCCGCCTTCCGCGAAGATGGCATTCCAGATCTTATCCGCAGCGCCGTCCTTGTCTTCAAAATATATTTCAATACCACCGGCGCCGGTGTAACCTGTTGCACTGATCACTACATTATCTACACCGGCAAAAGTTCCTTTTGCAAAAGTGTAGTACTTCATGTTTACCAGGTCTACTTCTGTGAGCGGCTGCAGGATGCTGGTGGCATTAGGGCCCTGGATGGCCAGCAAACAGGTTTTATCGGAAATATTGTGCATTTCCACTCCCTTGGTGTTGAACCCGGAGATCCAGTTCCAGTCTTTTTCAATATTACTGGCGTTTACCACCAGCATGTATACTTTGTTTTCTTCAATACAATAAACGAGCAGGTCATCAACAATACCGCCTTCATTGTTTGGCAGGCAGCTGTACTGGGCTTTACCAGCGGTTAATTTGGAAGCATCGTTGCTGGTAACACGCTGAATCAGGTCCAATGCGTTTTCGCCCTTTAAAATAAATTCGCCCATGTGGCTTACATCAAACACACCGGCGTTGGTACGCACCGCCTGGTGCTCATCGTTAATACCAGTGTAGGAAATAGGCATGTTGTAACCTGCAAAGGCGGCCATCTTGGCGCCCAGCGCAATGTGTTTCTCTGTAAAAGGCGTGTTTTTCATACTTTGTTTTTAAAACGGGGCAAAAATAGGGATTTGGGAATTATGAACGGCCAACAGAAAACAGCGTATGACTGTTTTAAGACGAAAGGCATACATTATAAATACTTAAAATACAATGATATAGTCAAAAGAATTGGGCCGTTAATGCGCTTTGGCTGCCGGTAATTCGTAATTTTGCGTCAACACCCAAAAACAGATTCGCTGTGAAAAAGATAACCTGGCTGTTACCATTGGTAGTTGTAACCACCTGCATTTATGCACAGAAAAAGGAAGACCGTAAAACACTTGGAAACCTGCAAGCGCATATCAATTACCTGAGCAGCGATAAGCTGGAAGGCCGCAGTACAGGCGCTCCGGGCGAGCGGCTGGCAGCCACCTATCTTTCTGAGCAAATGCAGAAAATGGGTTTGAGCCCTATGGGAGAAGATGGCTTTTTACAGGCATTTACCGTGAAAGAAACCCGTGAGCCATCGGCCGACTGCCAGATGACCATTGGTGGAAATAAACTGGAAGTGGGCAAACAATTCGTGCCATTACCTTTTAGTGCCGGCAAAACGGCCAGGGGAGAGGCGATTCCGGGAGTGAATGAACCCGATAATATCTGGCTGATCAATGTGGCAGAACTGGACACAGATAGCCGTAAAAGCATGGCAGAGCAGTACCTGCAACAAACACAGATCGCCGAGAAAGCCGGCGCAACCGGCGCTGTATTTTATAATGGGAAAGAAACTGCCGCCGAAGTAATGAAATGGCTGGACCAGCGGCCCCAAGCCACCGGTATACCAGCAGTTTGGGTCAATGCCGATATCAGCAAAAAACTGGGCGCCGACGATGCCGATGGATTTCCCATCCAGATGCAGGTAGCCTTTAAAAATATCCGGCGCAACGGTACCAACGTGATCGGCTATATTAATAATAAGGCGCCCAGGACCATCGTGATCGGCGCCCATTACGACTACCGCGGCTGGGACGCCACTGATAAAACCGAAGACAATGCCAGTGGAACCGCCGCCATGCTGGAAATAGCCCGCCTGCTGAAAAATTCCCGTTTACATAACAACAACTATATCATTATCGCCTTTTCAGGAAAAGAACAGGGCCTGTCCGGTTCCTCTTATTTCGCCTCCCACAGTAAAGTAGACCTTTCACAGGTGAACTATATGATCAATTTGGATGGCATTGGTACCCTGAGCCCCGGCACGGCACTGCAGATAGGCGGTACCGGCACATCTCCCGGGTGGTCGGCTATCATTCAGCAGGCCGCCACCAAAGAGCTGCCACTGGTATATGATTCCAGTGGTATCAGCAATTCTGATCACGCATCTTTCTACAAAAAAAATATACCGGTACTCTATTTCTGTAAAAATACCCCCGCCTCTACAGATAAAGTAAATTACGACGGCACCCTGCATGTGCTGAAACTGGTGTATAACATCATCGACCAAACAAATAATAAGGATAAACTTGCATTCAGCAGCGTCCAGTGAGGTGCCGGATTAAGATCGCTTAAAAATTTGCGGTTTACATATAAGTGCGAAATGTATATTTTCGCATAAATGCGTAATTCGTAAAATTTCAATTTATCCCTTAAATGGAAGAGAAACTGGCGCTTATATACCGGTATTTCCAGCTGCTGGAAAGCTTTTCAGCAGATCCCGTTGAATTTGCCAGGATCTTTCATCCAAATATTATTCAGACTGAATATCCAAACCAGCTCTCGAATGAAATTAAACAACGGAACTTTGATATCATGCTGGAAAGCATGGCTACGAATAAAATAATTTTGAAAGCCCAGCATTTCAGCGTGCTGAAAGTGGTGGAATCAGGGAATACGCTGGTAGTAGAAGCCAAATGGACCGGGGAAATAGGTGTTGATGCAGGACAGTTCCGCCGGGGACAAATAATGAAAGCATTCATTTGCACCATCATAGAATTCCGCGACGGGAAAATTTACCGGCAACGCAACTATGATTGTTATGAACATTAAAGCTATGAGATCATGAAAAAAATATTATCACTCCTGGGTATTTCCCTGTTACTGTTTGCGTGTAACCATACCCGTAATGACGAACGCAATACCGACAGATCGGCCTACGACGTTATAACTGAAAAATGTTACGTGTACCGCGAATTCAAACCGGTTTCCAACCCACTGACTGATTCCGTGCTGCAGCTGAGAAAAGAGCTGACCGACTACCTCGACCAGCACCAGTACAAAAGACATATGGCCGGAAAGGACAGCCTGCTTTTCCGCCGCGAAAACGGCCAGGAAGTGATCATTGAGCTGCCTGTGCCACAGGATATCTGGGAACAAAGCACCATCATCGTTTTTGATCCGCTGAAAAATCCTTTGTTCGTAAATTTGCACAAAGGCACCGCCCAACTGGAACATTACATTCAAGCAAAATAATCAGATAAGAGTTTGCCGATCATACAAAACATCAGACTAACTGTAGATGCAGTCGTATTTGGATATATTCCAAAAGAAGGCATTGTGGTACTGCTGATCAAGCGCACCATAGAGCCCTTCCTGCATAGCTGGGCCCTGCCCGGTGGCTTTGTGCTGGATGAAGAAGCGCTGGAAGAAGCCGTTACCCGGGAACTGCTTACCGAAGCCGGTGTAAATATCAACTACCTCGAACAGCTATATACCTTTGGCCTGCCCGGCCGCGATCCGCGGGGAAGGGTAGTGTCTATCGCATATTTCGGGCTGGTAAATCCAACTAATTTTAAGCTCGCTGCCAGCTCTGATGCCGAAGATGCCAAATGGTTCAACATAAAAGACCTGCCGGCACTGGCCTTTGATCACGCAACGATTATAGATATCGCTGTACAGCGCCTCCGCAGCAAGATCCGCTATGAGCCTATCGGGTTTGAACTGCTGGATAACAAGTTCCCCATCGCCGACCTGGAAAAACTCTACGAAACACTGCTGGACCGGCCCATAGACCGCCGTAACTTCCAGAAGAAGATCAATCACCTGGGGATACTGATTGCGCATAACGAAAAGCAAAAACAGGTATCGCAGGGAAGACCGGCCAAACTTTTCAGCTTTGATGAGGCCAGGTATTTTAAACTGAAGAAAGAAGGAATGACGTTTGAGATTTAAACTGGCATGATAAAGCCATGGCCCCGTTTGTTGGTTGTTCAGGGTATTACCTGGGCTTACCGCCAATACTGTTATCGTATTCTAAAGCAGATATCTGGCTGCCGGCATAACCGGTATTAATACCCCGGAAACCAGAATGTGTTGAAAAAACATAATGCGGAATACACCGCTAACATTGGCCTGAATGCCACCGGTTACAGCATTTCAAAATCTATTTTACAACTATGTATGGTCTTTAAGTGGATCAGGCTTGTAAGCAGTTACAGCGTTTTAAAATCTATTTACAGCCCCCATTTTCTATTTTGTGTATTTTTTACAAGAAATATTTTGGAAATCCGAAAAGGGTTTCTATATTTGTGTAACAATTACACAAAATAGCTCGAACATGCAAAACACAAAGCCCACAGGAGTTATTATCGCCAGGTTCCAGACGCCTTCCCTCCACGAAGGCCACCTGGAGCTCATCCGCCAGGTAAAGCAAAAGCACAACCGTGTGATCATTATACTTGGCGTTAGCCCTGTAAGAGGCAGCCGCAAAAATCCGCTGGATTATTATACCCGCGAGCGGATGATCAAACAACAGTTCCCCGAAATTATTGTACTTCCACTGAGCGATCAAAAAAGTGATACCGTATGGTCACAAAAACTGGATGAACTGCTTCACAGCAATTTTCCCCATGAAACCTTTTTATTGTACGGCAGCCGCAACAGCTTTATGGACACCTATTCCGGTAAATTTAAAACGGAAGCCCTTCCTCCGGTGCAGGACTATAACGCCACCGCCATGCGGGAAGCCATATCTGATAAAGTGTTTGATACGGAAGAATTCCGTGCAGGTATCATCTATAATACCTATAATCTTTTCCCTTCCGTATATGCTACGGTAGATATCGCCCTTTTCAGGAATAACAAAACCGAACTGCTGCTGGGCCGTAAACCCAATGAAAATGTATGGCGCCTGCCGGGCGGATTTTCCGACCCTACAGACGATAACTTTGAAATGGCCGCCGCCAGGGAATTACAGGAAGAATGCGGCGCCGTGGAAACAAGCCCCATGCGATACGTGGCTTCCCTGAGGGTAAACGATTGGCGCTATCGCAGCGAAGTGAATAAAATTATTACCACCCTGTTCAGCACTGATCTCCTGTATGGAGAGCCCGCTGCCGGCGATGACCTGCAGGAAGTACGCTGGATAACGGTAACGGATATACCCAATTTAATTGCCAAAGGGGAAATCAATGATACCCACATTCCCTTACTGGCAAAACTTACAGAAAAATATATTGACTAAGACTAAAATATTGAGACATGATAAAGGAAAATCTTATCCTCCTGGCCGATGCTTATAAATACTCCCACCATAAACTGTACATCCCCGGCACCCAATTTATATATTCCTACCTGGAAAGCCGGGGAGGCAAATTTGACGAAACCGTTTTTTATGGCCTGCAATATTTCCTGAAAGAATACCTGAGCGGAGTGGTGTTCACCAAAGAAAAGCTGGACGAGGCGGAAGCTGTACTCACAGAAGTGTTTGGCAGAAAAGATGTGTTTGATCGCAGCCGCTTTGAATACATCATTGATAAATACGGCGGTAAACTTCCGGTACGTATCAAAGCAGTAGCAGAAGGTACGGTAGTGCCTGTACGAAATGTGCTGATGACCATTGAAAATACCGACCCCGAATGTTTCTGGCTCACCAACTTTCTCGAAACATTGCTGATGCAGGTATGGTACCCCTGTACCGTAGCTTCTGTATCCAGGGAAATAAAGAAGATAGTAAAGAAATATTATGATGAAACCGCCAGTGCTGAGGCCTTTGCAGGCATCGACTTTGTACTGAACGACTTTGGCTTCCGTGGCGCCAGCTCTGTGGAAAGCGCCGGTATCGGCGGAAGCGCCCACCTGGTAAGCTTTGCAGGTAGCGATACCATCCCAGGTTCCGTATTCGCGAAGAAATATTACAATGCCCCTGCGGCGCCAGGTTTATCTATTCCTGCTACAGAGCACTCTGTAGTTACACTTCTGGGAGAAGAAGGAGAACTGGAAATATTCAAACATATACTGGATAGTTATCCTACCGGTACCATTGCCTGCGTATCCGACTCCTACAATATTTTCAGAGCCTGTGAAGAATACTGGGGCACAGCGCTGAAAGAACAGATCCTGAAAAGAGACGGCACCCTGGTAATCCGCCCCGATAGCGGTGATCCGGTACAAACCCTGCTCCGCATCTTTACTATCCTCATGGACAAATTCGGTTACACCACCAACCAAAAAGGATATAAAGTATTGCCCCCGCAGGTACGGGTGATCCAGGGCGACGGCATCAGCTATTCCTCTATCCCAGGCATATTCGAAGCATTAAAGCAAGCCGGTATCAGCGCGGAAAACCTGGTACTGGGCATGGGCGGCGCCTTACTGCAACGAGTAAACCGCGACACCCAGGAATTTGCCCTCAAATGCGCATATGCTGTTGTAAACGGGGCGCCCATCAACGTACAAAAAATGCCCGTTGAACTGGATGCCACCGGTCATTTACGCACCTCTTTCAAAAAATCCAAAGCCGGAAAATTGAGGCTCATAAAAGACAACAATACTTTCAAAACAGTGTCTGAAGGAGACGCTCCCGCATCTGCCGATCTTTTACATACCGTATTCGAAAATGGTGAGGTAACGCTCAGCTATACTTTCGATGAGGTACGGAAAACAGCAGCACTGTAAATTATTCTTATTTCTTCCAACCATGTTACCTCAGGGAGAGTGTATCTGTTCCAGGATACACTCTCTGTTATTTTTGGTTAACCTGTATACAAAAAATCAACTCATTCCTTAACTTCATGCCATGTATTTACTCATACCCGGCCGGCATCACCTGCTCACAGATTTTCAGTTCAAATACCTGAACCGCCTGATCAAATGCAAACTGGAAGGCGAAAAAGACGTATATGGCCAACCGTTAGCCACACAGGATATAGAGGGCGTGATTTTCGCGGTTACCTCCGCCAATCACCTGGGCACCAAACGAAACCCGGTACCATTCTATCTCCGGGCTATGATTATCCAGGAATTTTCCAACTCACTGGATGTACCGGTGTATGTATACGGTATCGACGATGTTGGAGTGATCAATGATTTCACGGAATATACCGTAAAAACAATACGGCATTCCAGTGAAGGCATTCATTCCATTACGCCCGCTAATACCCTGGTTATTTGTTCTACAGCCGTTAAAGACATGTACATAAAGCATGGCTTTACCATACTCCCTGCAGAGTGGGACCCGGTAAGTAAACAGTTCACACAACCCATGCCATGGGATGTGGTAAAACTGGTAGCGCAGGCCGGCGACTGGCGCAAAAACAAAACCATCCTGGACCAGATGCACCCGGCGTCTTTTAAAATATGGTCGCTTTACAACGTTGGGGAAAAAGTACAGCAAATCCTGAAAGATCCCATCATCGGAGCCGATGGCGATCTTACTGCCACCCGCGATTACAACGTATACGTAAAACAAATGGACGACATCGCCGCGCAGAAATACCGGGAAACAGCGCCTTACATACAACCTGGAAATATCGGCGATATCGGTTGCGCCGTTGGCTCCTGGATTAAAATGGCCTGCGATGATGATCGCCTGCATGAATGCGACTTCTATGGGATTGAAGTATCCAGGCACCTGTATGATATCTGTCTTCAAAGAAAACATAATGGCGAATTTGCCAATCCATCGGTGTTCTTCTCACAGAAAAACGCAGTGACCAGCCTCGTATTTGAAGCCGGCAGCATGAATACTATTCATACCTCTTCACTTACCCATGAAATCGAATCTTATGGCAGCAGGGAAGACCTGCTTGCGTTTATACGTAACCGTTATAATGAGCTGGTGCCAGGCGGCGTCTGGATTAACCGCGATGTGGTAGGCCCGGAAAACAAGGAAGAGATTATCCTGCTCTGGCTCAATGAGGCCGATGGAGAAAATGATATCACCCTACCGGAAAACGCTTCAACGCAGGAACTGGCGGCATGGTTGGGAAGACTATCTACTATGGCACTGTTCAAACAATTCGCAAAAGATTTCCGCCATCATGAAGGATTTCAGCTGCCATATGAATGGGTAACAATTGAGGGGCAAACCTATGCACAGCTATCTATGCAAAATGCCTGTGAATTTCTTTTCAAAAAAGATTATCATGATAACTGGCTGAGTGAAATGCATGAAACATTTTGCTTCTGGAACTATGAAGATTGGAAAGCTGCACTCGAAGAAGCCGGTCTGCGGTTGGATAACCTGTCTACCACCTGGCGCAATGAATGGATTGTAAATAACAGGCTGGAAGGTAAGGTACAATTGATGCGCCCGTGCAAAAATGGTGTACCCTTACCTATCCCTTTTCCTGTTTCGCATATGCTGCTTTTAGCAAGAAAATGATCTGTCACCGGGAAGTGGCTGTAAATCGCTTCCCGGTACCTCTCATAATCCATATTCTTTCAGTGGAATTATTTTCAGCTGGTTATCCAGCATCTGTGGCACCAGCAACGCCTGCCGACTTGCATCCAGGGCAATATCTGCCGGTCCCCGTTGTATATTGATAGTGGTATATTGTTTTTTGTTGAGATCATACACATGTAACTTCCCCGTTGTTGGGTTATTGAGCGTTAACCAGTCGGATACCAGCAAACGATGATCATCCAACAGTATCATTCCATCCAGTAACCCAACAGGAGAGCCTTCCAGCGGCTCAAAAGCGGCATTGTTATCATGTAATTTCCTGGCATATATTTTCCCGGTTCCATTATAATCGGGCCCCATTGCGCATACATATACTTTATCAGCCGCAGCATCATAGCAAACCCCATTGGGTCCGGCCACATTCCCTTTCAGCACAATATAAGTGCCGGCAAAAATATTAACCAGTAGTACCTGCCCTTTAAATGAATCCGTTGTCAGTAATAAACTGTCATTCACACGACATACATCATTCAGCATTCCTGCTTTCCCTTCGGGATTTAAATCAAACACCTTCTTCCTTGTTACAACATCATATCCTTTCAGGTGATCAACATCAGCCACATATAATATGTTATTCATCAGCTGCAACCCTGAAGGAGCATGAAGCGTATCTTCAAAATATTTTAACGCCAGTTTTCCATCCCTGCCTATATGAGAAATAACACCATCCCCATCCTTATCCGGCGCAAGTTTGGCGCCAATCCCTGATATGAAATAACCACCATTATAAGCAACCGCACTTTCCGGAAGAGTTAATCCGTTAAACGTTTGCTGCGCATGAATAAGAAAAGGAGTCAACAATAATACTAACAGGGTAACATAGCTTTTCATAAAAGGTATTTGCTGCAAATATAATCTGCAGGAAAATATACGGGAATGTGAAAAGGAAAGAATTTCTTGTTAATATCAAAGAAAAGAAAGCCGGAGTATGACTACTCCGGCTATTACCTAAACCTACAACTGTTACACTGTTAGTAACATATCTTAATTCGAATGAATTTCATTTAAAGGCACTTCTTCATAAGAAGCCACCATACGTTGCCTGATATAACGTTTGGTAGATAGTTTACCAATTCCCAGCTTGGCCATACCCATATCCATAATCATATATACCACCGGTACCACGATCAGGGTAAGGAACATGGAGCTCATCAGACCTCCGATGATTGCCCAGGCCAAACCATTTTTAATAGAGCCTACACCACCGGTTGCCAACGCAATAGGCAACATACCAATTACCATGGCAATGGTGGTCATCAGGATAGGGCGCAAACGCGCATGGTTAGCGTGGATCAGCGCCTGGTAAGTGCTTTGTCCCTGCTCTTTCATCTGGTTGGTAAAGTCTACCAGGATGATCGCGTTCTTCGCTACCAGACCAATCAGCATAATGATACCCATGATGGTAAAGATGTTCAGCGTATTGTTGGTGAGCGCCAGTGCCAGTAATGCACCGATGATAGCCAGCGGAATAGAGAACAATACCACGAATGGATAAATATAGTTGTCGTACAGCGCCACCATGATGAGGTATACCAGCACGATAGAGATCAGTAATGCCGCGCCCATTGTGCCAAAGGAATCACCCTGGTTTTCTGCATCACCCCCAAACAGGTAGCTGATACCTGCAGGCTTATCCATTTTTGCGAGTTTATCGGCAAACTCCTGGGTAACCGTACCAGATGGACGACCCATTACCTGCGCCTGTACAGATACAGAAGTATTTTTATCCCTTCTTTCCAGGTGGCTGGGGCCGGAACCTTCCGTGATCACCGCGAACTGCGACAGCTTGATCAGCTGACCTTTGTCATTAATGAACTGTATATTGGAAACATCTTCGAGATTCTTACGGTTGAAATCATCGAAACGGATGTTGATATCATACTCATAATCTCCCTGGCGGAATTTAACTTTAGAGTCGTCTGCCGTACCGCTGAAAGCCGTTTGCATGGTACCACCCACGGCATCAAGCGTGAGGCCCAGTGCAGCCATCTTATCCCGGTCTACCTGCACATTAATTTCCGGGTTACCATCTTCTACTGATAATTTTACTTCTGTAGCGCCATTGATGGTTTTAAGCGTATCCATGGCTCTCTTTGCATAATTCATTACGCTGTCGAGCTCTGTACCCATTACTACCAGTTCCACAGGCGCCCGCTCTGCCGTACCCAGG
>NZ_DATCRD010000083.1:0-30362 GCF_036569185.1 Chitinophaga sp. | reverse complement strand
TTTTAAACGCGCCACCAGATTCCGCAGGGGCGGGTATTATTTTCATATAGAACAAGGCAACAGCTTTGTGGCGGGAGGCTTCTGGGGCCCTGTTCCGGAAGATTTGAAGCGTATCCGGGATGAGATCGCGTTTGATCCCGCACCCCTGAGAAAGATCTTAAATAGCAAATCTTTCAAAACTTATTTTAAAACACTGGAAGGAGAACAGCTGAAGAAAATGCCCAAAGGTTACCCGGCAGATCATGAAGCTATCGACTTACTGCGCTACAAACAATTTGTGCTGATACGGAGGTTTACGGATAAGGAAGTGTTAAGTGATAATTTCCTGAAAGAAGTCAATCTTACATTCAAGGCCATGCGCCCTTTCCTGGATTATATGAGTGAAGCGCTTACCATGGACCCTAATGGCCTTACGGAGTAACAATTCCTTATATTTGTTACCTAATCCTTCCACTATGGATAAAATGCAGCAGGTGATCAGCATTTTTGATAAACGCGCCGCCCTGTATCAGGAAAGACATATGGATGTGTCGCGTTATCATGCATCATTCGATTTGTTTTGTAACAACATCACGAAGCAGGGCGCCGCTGTGCTGGAAATAGCCTGCGGCCCCGGAAATATTACGAAGTACCTGCTGCAGCAACGGCCGGACTTCCACCTGCTTGGTATAGACCTGGCTCCCAACATGCTGGAACTGGCCCGCACCAATAGCCCGCAGGCGGAGTTCCTGCTGATGGACGCCAGGGATATTTCCCGGCTCAGTAAAACATTCGACGGGATCATGTGCGGTTTTTGCCTGCCTTATCTCAGCAGGGAAGAAGCGGTGAAAATGATGGCCGATGCCGCCCGTTTGCTCGCGCCCGGCGGAGTGCTTTATATCAGTACTATGGAAGATGAATATACAAGATCAGGTTTCTTTCATACCGATGGAAACGATGAGTTCTATATGTATTATCATGAAGCCGGTTACCTGGTAGACGCATTGAAGGAAAACGGGTTTGAGTTGGTGGACCTTCAGCGGGAGCAATATCCTGCTGCTGACGGGAGCACTACTACGGATCTTATTCTTATTGCGCGGAGATGATTGTTAGTAATAAATTTATATTTTACTCCCTATGACCTCGTCCATTTTTGATAAAGACTTTCCCGAAGACCCAGGAGTGCGGCGCTGGCACCTGATTCCCCTTGCGCTGAAGATATATGTATATGTCTATCTTGCATTGTCTGCTTTTTCTGTGCTGAGCAGCTACCTGAGACACAGAAGATATGGCGTATACGACTGGAAGGAATTAAATGCAATAACACTTTTTTCCATTGCTTCGGTGATATTGTTCCCGTTGATAAGATTTCTTCCCAATCTTTTGATCCTCCTGGAGAAAAAATACGCCATCCTTTTAGCCCTGGCAGCTACCGTTATTTCCATGCTGGTCGCGTGTTATACATCTTACCTCACTGCTTCCTACGGAGTCATGAATTTCATGGTAATAGTAATAAATATTTGCTGGCTGGTACTGGAAATACCTTACCTGGTAATGCTGTTGAGAGTCAGAAAAGCGTGGGAAAGGGGCAAGGGAAGACCCTGACCCTCACGGTATATAAGGCCCGCCCGGCTCTCCCCATCCCCATTCCGGCATGGGCTCATCCGGCTTCATAGGCACTTCCTCTTCCCGGGAATTGATCACCGCGATACGTGTGCCCCATTCAATATACGCCACAAAGGCCGACCTGAACTCAGGATCGTCCGGCAGCTGCAACGTGTCGGCAGTTTCAAGCAGCAGCGCTACCCACCTTTTCCGGTGTTGCTCCGTAAGATGCCTGCCCAGGTGCTTTTGGATCATGGCGAAATGTGAGCCGTTGTCGTCTTCACTGTACATTTTCGGGCCGCCGAAAACTTCAGCGATAAAATGCGCTACGTGCAACTGGTGCTGTGGCGACATATGCCGGAATACAGGCCCTAATAATTCGTCCTGTAATACCTTGTCGTAAAAAGCCTTCATCAGCTGTTCAAATACAGGCATACCACCGGCCCATTCGTATAATGTGGGGATCTTTTTTTCTGAAGTCATTATAAGGTTGCTTGATTATGCTAAAGATAATAATTAAGCAGCCAAGTTAGTGGGAGGGAAGATGCCAAACAAGCGCCTACCAAAAAGTAGGCGGGGTTATTCACCCGGCGCCGGGATGAAACAGCGCCGGGCGAACTAAGTCTAATCCAGCAATTGCTCTATCGCATTATATAATGTGGTCCTGTTAAAAGGTTTCTCCAGGAACAGATCGGCCCCGTTGGCCAGCGCCACATCCCTTGCGGCCGCATCCATCCCGGAGATCATAATTATTTTCGTAGCAGGATATTTCTCCCGGATATAACTGATGAAATCCAATCCAAATCCATCGGGCAGCCGGTTATCAAGCAATACGATGGCTGGTGGCTGCTGTTGAAAATATTCCACAGCATCGGAAATGGTTTGTACATGCTCTATCTCCATCTCTTTACCATCCAGCAGTAAATTGATCAGCAGGCACATTTCTCCTTCATCTTCAATAATGAGGAGCTTCTGTTTAGACGCGGTATTTGTAAGATGTTGTATCATAAAATGGTTTTAAAAGTAGCAGTAGATGTTTAAAAACCGTACCAAATGAAATGACCGTTCCGGGCACAACGTTTATACCGTGGGAAAATCTATCTTTACAAATACCTAATCATTATTTCAATGGAAATAAAAGATCTTTCACCAAAACAATTATGGCAACACTTTGCTGAGCTGAATGCAGTTCCCCGCGCTTCCAAAAAGGAAGAAAGAGTGATTGCCTTTATGATGGATTTCGGAAAACGCCTGGGCCTTGAAACAACGAAAGATGCCATCGGCAACGTGGTCATCAAAAAGCCGGCAACGCCAGGTATGGAAAACCGGCAAACGGTGATCCTCCAGTCGCACCTGGATATGGTGCACCAGAAAAACAGTGATACCGTATTTGATTTCGACACACAGGGTATTGATATGTACGTGGACAACGACTGGGTAAAAGCTCGGGGCACTACGCTGGGCGCCGACAATGGCATCGGTGTGGCCGCTATCATGTCAGTGCTGGCCGCAAAGGATATTGCGCATCCCGCTATAGAAGCCATGTTCACCATTGATGAGGAAACCGGTATGACCGGCGCCAAACAACTGGACCCGGTTAATTTTACGGGCAAAATTCTTTTGAACCTTGATACGGAAGAGGAAGATGAATTAACCATCGGTTGTGCCGGTGGTATAGATACCAACACCAAAGGCACTTACAGGGAAGTGCCCGCAGATAAAGATGCCGTTGCCTTTCTCATCAGTATCAAAGGCTTATTAGGCGGCCACTCCGGTATGGATATCCATAAAGGCCGCGCCAATGCCAACAAGCTGATGAACCGGCTGCTGTATAAGGCAGCGCAACAGGTAAATATACAACTGGGTAGTTTGGATGGGGGCAGTCTCCGTAACGCCATCCCCCGCGAATCACAGGCGGTTATTACTGTCCCGGCCGGCGATAAGGAAACATTTACCCGTTTCATCCATGAATTTACTGCTACCATCAAAGAAGAATATCATACTATAGAACCGGCACTGGTGCTGGAATGTGTGGCAACCGCTACACCTGCGCAAGTAATGGAACCGGCTTACCTGAAACAATTGCTGCGTGCTATTTACACAGTGCCCAATGGCGTATTCCGCATGAGCCCCGATATTGCCGGGCTGGTGGAAGCCTCTTCCAACCTGGCCAGGGTACAGGCCAGGGACGGCGTTTTTATTACACAGTCGTTGCAACGCAGCAGCGTGGAAAGCACCAAAAACGATGTAGCTAACGCAGTAAGCGCGGCCTTCGAAATCATTGGCTGCGAAGTAAGCCAGGGCGGCGATTATCCCGGGTGGAAACCCAATGCCGATTCCGCTGTGCTCCGTTTGTTACTGGCGCTGTATAAAGATCACTTCACCCATACGCCTCATGTGGGCGCCTGTCATGCCGGGCTGGAATGCGGTATTCTCGGCGCGCACCTGGGCAACCCGGATATGATCTCCTTCGGGCCTACTATCCGCGGCGCACATTCTCCGGATGAAAAAGTGCTGATCTCTTCTGTAGGAAAATTTTATGATTACCTGCTGCATATTCTCCGGGAAATACCGGCAAAATAATAAGGTGATGCTTCCGTTCAGAAAGAGCGGAAGCATCAATGTTAGTTGGCGTGCAGGTGTTTGGCGGGATTACTAACAGATACCTTGATGGTTAAACTGCTCACGGTAATCAGTACAATCAGGAAGGATATGCCTCCGGCCAGTGCAAAAATCCACCACGACAAAGAGATATGATACGCATAGTTATCCAGCCACTGATGCATACCCCACCAGGCGGCAGGTATAGCGATGAGAAATGCCAGCACTATTAATAACATGAACTCGCCGGATAACAGCCCGAATATCTGCCGGGCGTTGGCGCCCAGCACTTTCCGGATACTGATTTCCCGGATCCGTTGCTGCGTGGTGAATTGGGCCAGGCCAAGTAATCCCAGGCAGGAAATGACGATGGCCATCACCGTAAAATAACCCGTTAGTTTTTTCACCATCTGCTCGCCCCTGTACAGTTGCCGGTATTCTTCATCGGCCAGCTGATACCGGAAAGGATATTCCGGGTTAACGGTTTTACAGAGTTTTTCAAGAGATGCAATTACAGCTGCCGTTTTACCAGGCGCTGTTTTAACCAGTAAGGTGCCCCATGTTGCTGGCCCCGGCTGCATAATAACCGGATCTATCTGGTCGTGCAATGAGCCGGCATGAAAATCTTTTACAACGCCAATGATCTGTCGTCTTAAACCAGGTTCAATCACCAGGTATTTTCCAAGAGGATCTTTAAAGCCAATTTTCCTTGCAGCAGTTTCATTGATCAGCACTGCGCCGGAATCTGTAGGATATTGCCGGGAGAAGTCGCGCCCCCTGATCACCTGTAACCCCATGGTGTTTACATAATCGTATCCAACGGTGCCAACGGTAATAGTGGGCCGGTAGGAAGGATCTTTACCTTCCCAGAGAATCCCGTCCTGGTTACTGTTAAAACCAACAGGGGAGCCGTTCATAGCTGATACCAGTTTTACGCCCGGAAGCTGCTGGGCGGTTTCTTTAAAATAATCATAGTGCGGGATCAATGCGCCCTCCAACGGAATATTGATGATGTGCTCCCGGTCGTAACCCAGGTTTTTTGTTTGTATATATTCCACCTGCCTGGATATGGTGATGGCGCCAATAAAGAGTAAAGTGGAAAGCACAAACTGGAAAACCACCAGTCCTTTCCTGAATACACGCTCGTTTTTCTCCGGGCGCAGTGTGCCTTTCAGTACCTTTACTGCCTCGAAAGACGACAGGTATAAGGCAGGATAACTACCTGCAAAAAGGCCGGTAATCATACCAATGGCCAATAGTTGCAGCCAGAACAGGGGCGCTGTTACAGGCAGCGTCATCTGTTTCCCGGTAATGGCATTAAACGCCGGTAACAGTAAGGCCACCAGTATAACAGCCAGCGCCAAAGCCAGGAAAGCAGTGAGCACGGCTTCGCTGATAAACTGGATGATCAGCGATTGTTTCATGGCGCCGGCAGCCTTGCGCACTCCAATCTCCTTTGCGCGCTTCAGGGAACGTGCGGTAGACAGGTTCATGAAATTAATACATGCAATCAATAACACGAAGGCAGCTACCACGGTGAATAATATTACATAGGTTATACGGCCACCGCTTATGAAACCGTTTTGAAAACTCCCATGCAAATATTTTTCATCGAACCGCTGCAGGTCCAGTTCCTCGCGTAAGCCCGGGCCCTGTTCCTTGTAGTAATCATCCAGGAAATTGCTGATACGGGTACGTACCTTCGCGGGATCGGCATGCTTATCAAGCATCACATAGGTGTTTACACCAGTGCTGCTCCAGGTGTTTGCCCAGGAATACTTTTTCAGCATGGCGGCCCAGTTGATCAGGTAATCAAATTTCAGGGAGGAATGATCCGGTACGTTTTCAAATACAGCGGTGACGGTAAAATATTGTGAGGAGTTATACGTAATGGTTTTACCAATGGCGGCGCCGGCACTGCCAAAAAAAGCGACGGCTAATTTTTCAGACAAAGCAATACTGTTGGGCGTGTGCAGCGCCATGTCTTCCCTGCCGGCCAGCAAGGGGAAACTGAACATCCGGAGAAAATCGTTCCCTGCATAGGCGCCTGTTTCCCGCAGGATTTTATTGCCTGCCCGTAAGATATTATTGTCGCCCGAAAACCCCGATGCCAGCGTTATATCAGGAATCACTTTTTTTAATTCCTCCGCCAGTGGTCCGGGGGTAGCATAAGCCGCGCCAGCTCCTCCGTCTGAGTACTCGCGTTGATAAACAGCATATAGCTGGCTGTTGTTGGCATGAAAGGAATTAACGCGGCGCTCATCCTGTACCCATAATAAAATGAATAAGCTGCAGGCGGTTCCCAGCGAAAGACCGGTTATATTGATGGCGGAAAAGGTTTTGTTTCTCCACAGGGTCCGCCAGGCAATTTTAAAATAGTTCCTGATCATGGCTTGTAGGTCGACAAGGATAATGCCTTTTTTATAGCTGCTGAAAATCAATTCATTGATAAAGCTTCATTGTTCGCTATCCGCCGCGACTGTCCGGAATCGGACAGCGCGGATTTTGTCTGACTCAGGATTTTGATGATTTCACTGATTTCGCTGATTTTATTTTGGGAATTTTATAAGGGATTTTAAAGGATTTTGGAAGATCTAAGTGAAAAGATCCGCTTAGATCTTCCAAAATCCTTTAAAATCAAAAATGATCAAATCAGCGAAATCAGCGAAATCATCAAAATCCTGAGTCAGACAAAATCCGCACCAGACGGAAACGGATCATCGCATTTTCTGTTTCGGAAGAAGTAACCCTTAACTCATAGCGTTTATCACTGGTAAGGATGATCATTTTGGAAGTATTCGGCGGGATATCGCCGAGGTTATTGGCATGCAGTACCAGCTCCTGGTATTCACGTCCGGGGTCTGCTGTGAGATGAATGCGTAGCGGCTTGCCGGTCAGCTCCTGCCGGTCGGCCACTTTCGTGCCGTTAAAAAATACGGTAACGGTATCATGATCAATGGTGCCATAATCATACAGGCTGATGTCGATCTCCGGGTTGCTGATATCGTAACTCCCCTGTAACCGGTTTTTACGTTGTGCCGGTGCCGGTGCAGCGCTTAGCGCCGGTATGGTATCTTTCCGTGGTGGAAGAGAGGTGGTATCTGTTGCCGGTATGGTTTTATGGCGGTGGGGAATTTGCAGGGCAGCTATTTCCGTGGCGCTGAGCTTCGATAACCGCAGCACTCTTTTGCTGTGCACTTTCCCTGTATACTTTGAATAGCTGATCATGCTTCCCTGCAGCACCGTTTCCCCTTCAATGTCGAACAGCCGGAGGCTCATCACCGCCAGGCGGGCGCTATGATTTTTGGGAACCGTGATCTCATTGAATTTTATCTCTTCAAAACGCCAGTTACCGGCGCTGTCGTTTCGTTGGCCGGTAACCGTTAGCTCGCCGTAAAGCTGTGGTGTTTCATAAAACCATGCCCTACCGCTGTATTTCCCGGCGGCTGTTTGTCTTATCTCCATGATGTAACTGCCGGTACTATAGTACCATCCCTGCGATTCAGCGGCGGTATAGCCTTTCCATATGCCTTCCAGGTTTTGTGCATGGAGTGTGGTGAACAGCAGCAGGCTGCAGCAGGTTAACAGTATTATTTTTAGCGGATTGGTTAACATACAGGCTCAAAGATAATGGTTTTCAGATATGCGCAGGTTGCCCGGCTGCCTGCTGTAACTGTTGTTGCCGGAAAAGCAGTCCGCCGATAATAATAGTCACCACGCCTTGCAACAACACAGTATTGGGAGTGCCTATCCATTGGGAAACAGCGCCTACCAGTAGTCCGCCCAGCGGCTGCATACCGAAAAAAGCCATGGCATAAAAGCTGATCACCCTGCCACGCATGGCCGGATCTACGGTTGTCTGGATCAGGGTGTTACTGATGGTGATCTGCGACATCATGCCAAAACCCGCCATCGTGGCAAATACCAGTGCAACGGGATAGATGGTGGAATGGGAAAATAATACGAGACCGGTGCCGAATATCAGCGTATTAAGCGCCAGGATCCTGCGCAGGTTTTTCCCCGGTTTCAGCGAGGCAAGGAAAATAGCCCCGCAAAAGGCGCCCATCCCGATGGCGCTGTCTATCACCCCGAAAGTGGATGCATTGCCTTTGAAAATATCTTTTGCGTACACCGGCATCAGCGTGGTATAAGGCAATACCAGCAGGCTTACAGATGCGAGGGTGAGTAGTATCAGTGAAATAGCCGGTGTGGCGCGGATATAGGCAAACCCTTCTTTCAGCTCGCCCAGCATATTTTTAGTACGCGCTTTGGGGGTGTAGGCGGGAAGCTTCATGCGTAATAATGATCCTATAACGGCGATGAAGCTGAGTGCGTTTAAACCAAAACAGATGTCTTCCCCGAATTTCTCCAGTGCCAATCCTGCAATGCCCGGACCGATGAGCCTCGATAAATTCACCATCGAGGAGTTCAGCGCCAGCGCATTGGGCAGGTCTGCTTTATCGTCTACCATTTCGTATACCAGCGACTGCCGGGCCGGTACATCAAATGCGTTGATCAAACCCAGGAAGGCGCTCAGCCCTATGATCTGCCATACCTGGTAATGCCGGAAGTAGATGAGCACCGTTAATAATACCGCCTGGAACATAGAGGCCAGCTGGGTGCTGAGCAACAGCTTGAACCGGTTATACCGGTCGGATGCCACACCACCCAGGAAAGAGAAAACAAAGGAAGGAAACATGCTGGCAAAAAGCGTAAGCCCCAACATGAACTTGGAACGCGTTTGCGAATAAATAACCCAGCTCACGGCAGTTTTCTGCATCCATGTGCCTATCAGCGATATAGATTGTCCACTGAAATATAACCGGTAATTGCGGCTTTTAAATGCGTTAAAAGTGCTGATGTTCATATTGCTTCCCCTCTTTTATTCATACTCCACCAGCTTTGTTAAAGGCCCGATGGCTGCCTGCAGGATGGCCTGCTCTTCTTTCGTGCAAACCTCGCCTATAGCCTTACCCAGCCACTCATCCCGTTCCTTCCGCACTTTCAGGATCCGCTCCCTGCCAGCTGCTGAAAGGGAAATGTTGATCTTCCGTTTATCATCAGGAGATGCCGTTCTGCTGATCAGGCCCAGCTGGAAAAGATGTTGAAGTAATTGCCCCATCGATTGAGGCGTCATTTTTTCCATCACCGCCAGTTCTGCCGACAGCAGGGAGTTATGCTGGTCCAGTAATACCAGTACGGAACGCTCGCTTTGCGACAGCTGTTCATCTGCCGGCGATAATTTCCGTAGCTTTCTCACCAGCCTGGTAAGCAGGGGACGGAGTTGTGCAGCAAGTTCATGCGGGTTCCGGGAAGCCATATAGTAAGGTAAAGTTATAAGTTTACCTTACAAATATAGGTATAATTTCCCGGGGAGAAATAAAAAGAAATGTTCACTTCCCTGAAAAACGGCTCAGCGTTTCCCGCGATACGCCAAGATATGCGGCTATCAGTGTTTTGGGCACCCGTTGGAAAAGGGCAGGATATTGG
Organism: Chitinophaga sp.; assembly: GCF_036569185.1. Classification (GTDB taxonomy): domain Bacteria; phylum Bacteroidota; class Bacteroidia; order Chitinophagales; family Chitinophagaceae; genus Chitinophaga. Next base: position 20,687 of record NZ_DATCRD010000083.1, on the reverse strand, counting down.
GCGAGTAACTGCTGGTAACGGGATTGTGCATCATCGTTGAGCAGCGATAAGATCCGTTGTTGTAACGCCACATAGCCGGAAGTGGCTTTTACCCGGAAGAAATGCTCCATTTTATGAGAGACTTCGCAAAGCTTTTTTTTGTTTTCGGAAGATAAACAGAGCAGGGTGGAGGCTTCAATGCAATCAATGCCCAGTTGCGCCGGCGTTTGGTTTACATACGCCTGGTAATCGGTGATCCACCAGTCTTCCATCGCAAAACGGATAATATGTTCTTTCCCTGCTTCATTGATATAAGAGGCCTTTAACAGGCCGCTTACCACAAAATATTCATGGTCTACGGGGTTGCCCTCCTGTACCAGGAACTGCCGCCTGCGCAGTTTTTTTTCGGTAAAATAAGATTGTATCTGATCGTATTCCTGATCCGTAAGCGGGGTAATTGTTTCAATATGTTGTCGTAATGCATTACTCATACGCTACAAATTAACACAAAACCTGTGACCTGTATCACAATTAAATAGTGAGCTGCTTCCTTTTCCTGCGCACAAATAAGCGGCAACTTTGTGTAAAAATCAGGTAAATGAAAACTATAAGAATGGCGTTGTTGCTTTTGGCACTGGCGTTCCAGGCACATAGCCAGCAAACAAAAAAAATTAATCATCCATCTATGAAAAAGATACTCATCGTTGTTACTTCCTTCGGCGAAGTAAAAAGCACCGGTCATAAAACGGGTACCTGGCTGGAAGAATTTGCCACTCCCTATTACCTGTTTACAGATAAAGGTATCCAGGTAACTATTGCATCTCCCGCCGGCGGGAAGGCCCCGGTAGATCCTAAAAGTACGGCTCCGGAATATTCCACGGAATCTGTAAAAAGGTGGCTGAAAGACCCCGCAGCGCAGGAACGGCTGGAACATACCGTGCCATTGAAAACGGTGCATGCGGAAGATTATGACGCGGTTTTTTATCCCGGTGGACATGGGCCTATGTGGGACCTGGCGGAGGATGCCACATCAGTACAGCTGATAGAAACATTTTATACAGCAGGGAAACCGGTGGCGCTGGTATGTCATGCACCCGCGGCGCTGAAAAATGTGAAGGATAAAAGTGGGGCGCCCCTGGTAAAAGGTAAGAAGGTGGCTGGTTTTACCAACAGTGAGGAAGTGGCGGGGCAAACCACTGCGGAAGTACCGTTTTTGCTGGAAGATATGCTGAAGGAACATGGCGCTGATTATGTGAAGGGGGCCGACTGGCAGCCTTTTGCAGTAGCCGATGGCAACCTGATCACCGGTCAGAACCCTGCCTCCGCACAGTTAACCGGGGAAAAAGTAATCGCAGCCCTGGGCGTGAAATAAGATAGCAGTAGCTGTATAAAGCCTTCAGACACGCCCGGTCTGAAGGCTTTCGTTTTTTAGTTCGCTGCCACCCGGGGATGCAGTTTATAATAGTACACATAAGAAACCACCAGGCTTACAAAAAATGAAGTATGGCCTATTTCAAGTAGTACACTGTCGCCGCTGGACAGGTGCGCAATGGCCGCCGAAATCAGCGTGATGCCAAACCCGAAGTACGCAAACTCCCGGAGCTTTGGCGGCGTAAATGGCAGCAGCAGCGCCAGTGACCCCAGCAGCTTTGCAATGGTGAGCTCCACCCGGAACCAGTTGGGTAATCCCAGGTGGGCAAAGGCTCCTTTCATTTCCGGGTTGAAGGCGAAATTAAAAGCGCTCCACAACATCACCCCGGTAAGAATAAGGGTGGCCGTCCAGTAAATGATCTTATCTTTTTTCATGCTATTTTAATTGATCAGTTGAATTTGTAGACACTCAGCAGGATGATGATAAAAACGATGAGCAATTGAAACAGGTGAAACAAACGGATGTTGCCCCTTATCTTCTGAACAGCACTATCGGACGTTTCAAGGGATTTAACCAGCTGCCTTTTCTGGCGTAACCCGAATAAGAAGGTGTTGAGAATAATCAGCAGCACCAGGGCAAACTTTATCCTGAACCACAGCTGCTCCCCAAATACGCCATGCGTCATATACATGATGCCTATACCGGAAAGAATGATCAGCCCTATCCCTGCCCTCATTAACACCGGGAACCCGGAAATAGCCTGCATTGCGGTGGCCGCCCTGGTTTTATCGAGATCGTACAGCTTCCAGAATTGCCGGAAACCCACGAAATCCGCTACAGAAGTGCCCGCGAAAAGAAGAAACCCTATGAGGTGAAGCACTATAAAGCCCTGGAAAAAAATCTGCGTTGACATCGGAGGATGATTTTTGTATGACGAAATCGAAATAATAATAGTAAATGTATAACGGAAATATAGTAAAAACAAAAAAATCCGGAGTATTTTTTCTATTATTGCTTCGAAAATAAAATATATGGTATGAATAAAGCGGTAGAATTGATTACGGAATGGGGGGCATTTGATGAGCAACACCCGGAAGGCAGTATAGAAGAATTTTGCAGGCATTACCTGGCAGGCAAACAAACACGCAAGCCTGTTATCCCGGAAGGGAAATTCCTGCCGGTGAACAGCGATGGTATGTTGATGAGGGTTATCGGCCGCATCTTTAAACTGCATACCATTTATACGGTAGCGGCGCTGGAAGGTACCGGTATCAACATGATCGATGAGTATTCATTGCTTAATACGGTTGCGCAGCTGAAAGAGCCCCGCAAAACGGAAGCGATCTATGCAGCTTTGCTGGAGCTGTCCACCGGCACGGATAAACTGAACCGTCTGAAAAAACTCGGTTATCTCATGGAATACGACGATAAGGAAGATAAGCGCTCCAAACGGCTGAAAGTAACTCCCAAAGGAGAAAAAGTACTGGTTCAGTGCAGGAAACGGGTCAGCCAGCTCGCAGAGCTGATGTTCCACGATATGACAGACGACGACCGTAAGTTATGTGTACAACTGCTGAAAGGCGTGGAAACGAAATTCACCGGTATATGGCAGTCGCACAAAGGGAAAAACTTTGAAGAGATCTATGCAGAGATCATAACGGGTAAAGATTAGTATTTCATATCAAACCGGCCTTCGGTCATACGAACGGTATCACAACCCGCGGTGATGAGCGTACAGGTAAAGGTGCCGGCAATGATCTTTTTTTCGGTATCCAGTTTGGTGATCACCAGTTGCCCTTCCTGTTTCACATGTTCCGCATCCATACCAAAGTATTCACAACCGGTATTGGTGCTCATCCGTAGCCGGCTGTAAGCGAAAACGACATCTTTCTTAGGAGTAGTAATCGGATACGCGCCCGTTTTATTTAAATTGGTGGCGATGATCTGGAAACTGCGGCGTATAGAATCCCCCGGGTCGAAACGGGTCATAGTAAGATTAAAACTACCTCCTTGAGCATTGGGATCATAGTAAGCGCTGGGATTGGGAAGGCCTACGCTTCCCCGTGGAATAAACACGGCTCCGTTTACGCGGCTGCCAACTGTGTTTTTACCTTCCGCTGTAACAGAGGGAAGCGTGTCCACAACAGGAGAAGGAGGATAATTGGTTCCCTTGCCACAATACATACATAGCAGGGAAACAGATAGCATAGCAATACAGCACAATTGTTTCATGGGATATAAAATTACTACATACTCAAAATAAAACGGGAAAGGGCCGGCAAAATTGCCAGCCCTTTCCTTCATTTTTTGCATTTACTTATCTACATCCATACAATAGGTAACGCAATGCCATACTTTTTGAAAATCTTTTCCTTCATGCTGCCCGCTGGCTTCTTCGGTAAAAGTGCCTTCCAGCATATAACGGCCGGGCCATGCAGGTGAAAAAGTAACATCACCGGCCTGTCCGGCTTTGAATTTCTTAGTCCATCCTTCGGGCGATTGTACGGTTACTTCGCCTCCGGCAGGAGCTGCCTTTTTATAACTCAGCTGCACAGAAGCAGGCTGACGCAGCTTGTTGGCTTTTTTGAGATCAGTCAGCATGGAAAAGTCCGTATATTCTTTGGCGTTATCTACACCTGCCAGGGAGTTATTTACTTTCACCAGTCCCATAGCATAGTAATGGATCTTACTGCCGCCATATACTTCCTGCACGGTATGATCAATTGATAACAGGTGTGTACCGGCAACAGCAGGGGTAAAAGTGGCGGTAAAATAATTACCGTTAGGCGTAACGGTCAGTTTTTCTTTCTGCCCGTCCGGCTTCACCAGGTACAGGGTAAAATCTTTCATATTGCTGAACCAGTGCTGGATGGAATCGCGCTCGTTATCGGCATATTCTCCCAGGAAAACCTTTACTTCCTGCGGCTGCCCGATCTTCCCGTTGGTAATGGTTTCAATCCAGATGGCATGTGCAAAAAGCGGCTGAAGGCTACAGCATAAAATAACAGAAAACAGGAATTTTTTCATTTAACTCGGTTTATAAACAGGGCAAAGCTACACCCGGGAGGAGGGGGCGTATAGGCGAAAGGGGAATATTATTTACGCAATCGGGAAAAACAGTGTTTATTCTATGCTCACCAGGTAATGCAGCAGCCGTTGCAGGTCCTGGTTTATGGAACGGATAGTGGATTGCAGTTCATTCACCATGGCGGCCCGGGTATGCAGGTCATCTGCTTTATACACCCCGCCGTCGCCAAAGAACAACGATATTTTTGATTTGCTTGTGTTGCCCTCCAGGTCGAACCGCTCCCATCTCTTTTTTACATGCGCCGCCACAGAAATCTGCCCGTTGTTGCTGAAATGTCTTTCATTGAGCACATACCAGGTGAAAGGTGGATAAATAGCGGAGGTGTCAGGCATATACCAGATGTCGGACAATACATTCCGCAGATGCGCCAGCCGCACTTTTTTCCGGGCGGCATTGATCGTTAGCGCGCCTAAACCTGCGGAAAGAAGGCCGCCACCAATGGCAACGGTATTCTGCGGAGCATCTTCTTTAATTGCCACGGTGGCAATGGTAGTAATGGCGCCAGTGATAATGGAAGCCACAGTGAGCCGGGTATTGCGCTTACTGTTGAAATTATCGAGGTACCTGGCCAGCTGGTCTGCTTTTTCCCCTTCACAGTCCAGTTCAGCGGCGATGCCGGCAATTTCCAGGGTAGCCAGCAACAGACGATGCTGGATCTTTGAGCGGATCTCCGATCTTTTCATCATCCCGGCCAGCGTGGTATCGCCGGTGATAGCCTTCATTTGCCGGATCAGGAACAGGGTGCCGGTGGCATTGGCCATGAGTACTTCATGTTCGGGCAAATCAGGGTTGGCTTTTATGAGCGAGTCGGTATTCTTTAAAGGAACAGTATCCTGGTTGCTGCTGAGAGGGGCCGCCGGTGCGCAATAGCTGCCGGTAATAGTAAGGTCGGTGCTGTTGAGCACCCGGGAGGTTTTGCAGGCATATAGCAGTGCCAGCGTCATGCTGGCAAAAAGTAAAAGAATGCGGCGTGTTTTCATGCAGGCATTTATCAACATACACTACAAAAATAACGCAAAATGGTTGCGCCCTTTGCTTTATTCTTCCGCTGGTAATATCCACTGAAGCCCTTTTATAAAAGCAGGCAACTGCGTATCCATATGTCCCAGGTTGGAATAGATGTCGCCCTGATAAGTAACTGCAGCGGATTGTTTTTGGGAGATAAATGCCGAAAGTTGCGTCATCGTCGCCTGCAGCGGTAGGGTAACGGAATCGCCGGCCTCCGGTTCTTCCTGCCCGCCGAAAGCAAAATAGGCTTTCACTTTCGCAGCCCCGCTGTCTTTTACCGGCGCTGCTTTCAATTGTCCGGGCAGGTAATAGTGGTTATAGTGCAACGAAGGACTGGCCGCAATATACCCGTTGAAACCGGTGGAGGTTCCGGTGATATCACGGTAAAGCGTATACGCCGTAAAATATCCTCCAAGGGAATGCCCCATCAGCACCCGTTTACTGGTATCAGTCCGGTATTGCCGATCTATTGCAGGCATCAGCTCATCATGTATAAACGACAGGAATTTATCAGCCCCGCCACTGGTGCTCATTTCATATTCAGGGATTGCCACAGGGTAAGTATCATCCCGGCTCCTCAGTGAATCCATCGCAGCAAAATCTTTATAACCTATACCCACCAGGATCACTTCCGGCGCCAGGCCCACTGCAGCATATTTGTTCAGCGTAACAGCCATTATATCAAAATAGAGATTGGCATCCAGCAGGTAGGCCACGGGATATTTTCCGGATTGTTCCTGGTTATAATCAGCAGGAAGGTGTATAAAGATGGAAAAGGAATCGGCTACCGCGCGGGAATACAAACGCATCACGGGTGTTCTATCTTTTTGCTCTGCCACAGGTGAACATCCTGCCATTATCAGTAATGCTATTACAAAAGTAACATAACGGGTCATAGCTTGCGTTTTAGGTATGTCCTAAAGTAGGGCTATTTTCTGTTTACAAAATGTTATATTTAATCTCACCTTTTCCAGATCCATCAATAAATACCATGAGTAATACCGCGAATGAAAGAGCCGCTATGCCAAAAGACAGCAGCGTTTTAGACAGCAGGAGTCTGCAAAACAGCTACGCTACACTGATCCCTCTTCTCCGCGAAGGAATGCGGGTGCTGGATGTAGGCTGCGGTACCGGCGCTATTTCTGCCGGTATAGCCGTTGCCGTGGGTACAACAGGCGCTGTAGTGGGTATCGACAACAGCGCGCACCTGGTGGCAAAAGGCAATACCGATCATGCAGATATACCTAACCTCACACTGCTGGAAACCGATCTCTTTGCTTACAACCCCACAGAGAAATTTGACCTGGTCGTTTCTGCCCGGGTACTGCAATGGTTAAGCAATCCCCGCGAAGCACTACTTAAATTCAAATCCCTGCTCAAACCCGGTGGCTGCATTTCCATCCTGGATTACAATCATACCCGGCTGGAATGGACGCCGGCGCCGCCGGAAAGCATGCAGCGCTTTTATAACGCTTTCCTTGCCTGGCGCGCTGATGCGGGCATGGATAACGAAATCGCCGATCACCTTCCTGCACATTTTGAAGCGCTTGGCTTCCACCATGTGGAAACGCTGAACGCAGATGAAATATACACCCGCGATGAAAGCAATTTTGCAGAGAAGGCAGGGATCTGGTCCAAAGTGGCGGAGCTGAGAGGACCACAGGTAGTGGAAAGTGGCTTTATTACGGAGGAAGAACGTATGCGCGCCATTACGGATTACCAGGAATGGATGGCTACTGCTGCACAGAAAATGGTCATGAAGCTGAAAGATGTAAGGGCTAAGGCAGAAGCGTAACCAGCAGTTAATACTCCAATATATAGCGGAGTAACCAGCGTTACTCCGCTATATACGTTTCAAATTTCAGCACCCGGTCTTTTTCAATACGGAACGATTGCCCGCAGTCGGCGCTGTAAGCCGCAATGCTGCCAGGTGCTTCCTCTTTATACGTAATACCATAACAACCGCTGCTGGTGGAAGACCTTACCACTATTACATAACTGCGTTTGCCCGTTACAGTTAGCCCCGGCTTTATCGCCACCGGTGAGGGCGACCAGCTGATACTATCACGCGGAACAGCTGTTTCATACAATGCTTTTCCCGGTACAGGCAACCCTTTCTCATCTGCGGGGTAGATACTGATATGAAGGTCATCGCCGGGATACCCGCTTTTAAAAACGGTGACGCTTACCGCCTGCAGCCTGCCGGAACGGGTGGGCGTAAAGGTTTGCGCGCGTTGTATACATTCGTGGATATCGCACTGGAAGCTGAATCCATCCTGACCGCTGCTGTTGTCAGGTTTTACTTTCACTTTAGTAGCCCGTGCTGCGGGTATGGGCAGCGGTATACTGTCTTTACACACAATAGGCTCCACAACTCCATTGGCATCAAAGGAAAGCGGCGCCCAGTAATAATTGGCCAGCGCTTCATTTTTTGCGGCATTGTTCCACAGGTCGCTGCCATAAATAAATACGCTGTCGCCGTTCAGCTTCACCAGCGATACAAAGGAAGGCTGCCCCCCGCAGGATTTGTCGCTGATCTTTATACCATCAGACCAGGGTCCTAACGGTGAAGCGGCGCGCCGGTAAGAGGTGCCTGTTCCGGAACAGTAACCACAATTAGGATCGGAGTAAAACAGGTAATAGCTGCCATGGCGGCGGAACAGCGCCGGGGCTTCCGTACTTCCTTTTGTAACGGCTTTCACATGCTCGCCGCTGCCGCTAAGATAATCGGCGCTGAGCTTTTCTATAACAATGGTACCTTTCGTTTGCCAGTCGGTATACGCAATATAAGCGCTACCGTCTTCATCCACAAAGGTATCGTGGTCGCCATTGTTCAGTCCTGCTACCGCTCCGTTGCTGTTCACTGCCAACCGGGGCTCGGCTGCTTCGGTAAACGGGCCGGTGGGCCGTGGACTGGTAAATACGCGGAAGCCTATACGATTATCATATACATTGATCCACAACACATACTGCTTTGTTTTTTTATTGTAGATCACATGTGGCCGGAAACAACCATAGGTACTGCCATTGCAACGGGTTTGCCATACCGCCGTGTGGGCGTCGAACAAAAATCCCTTATCAGTCCATTGTTGCAGATCGGTGGAGGTATACACTTTAAACCCACAGAAAGGCGCCTCTTTCTTTCCCCATTCAAACCCGCAGCCATAGCTGGTGCCATACAGGTAGTAAGTGCCGTTGAAATAAGCTATTTCCCCATCATGCGCATCAATGGCGGCGCCTGCGGTGCTGAAACGGATCGTTTGCTGCTTTTGACGGTTGAAGTTAATAATAGATGAATTCGTTTGTGCATAGGCGTTATATGCAAGCAGCAACAGGATGCTAATCACCGCCCTGCGCCATTTTCCGGTATGCGGTGGGCGTAAGACCGGTCTTCTCCTTAAAGATCCTGGAAAAATAAAACGAAGAATCAAACCTGAGCGCATAGGCAATTTCTTTTACAGATACAGCAGGATCATTAAGCAATTCCCTGGCCTTCTCTATTTTAAGTTGTATATAATACTGGAAGGGCGATAGCCCTGTATATTTCTTAAACTCTTTCCTGAACCAGGAATAACTTACATGCAGCTCTTCCGCCGCCTGCTCAGGAGAATAATGCCCGGAGATGTGGGAGCGGAACAGCAGCCGGGCTTTATTCATCAGCTCCTCTTTATCTTTATTTCCTGCCGCCTGTTGCTTTATCAGGTAATGGATGTTACCCATCATGTGAAGCGCTGCGCCGGCAATCAGTGGCTGGTAACCGGGATGCTCCTGTTTTGTTTTTTCTATAACAAGATGGAATAACTGCAATATGCCTTCCTGGAAACCGATATACAAACAGGGCTTTTCCCTGGTAATAAAACTCTCCTTCAGCAGGTTGTCCAGCACAGGGCCTTTCATGCCAACCCAGTATTCGTCCCACCCTGTTTCCGGTAAGGGCCGGTACCGGTGCCTTTCCCCCGGAAACAACAGGATGATGGTACCTGCTTTTACCTCTTGCCGCCGGCAGCTGTCTGATTCAAAAATACCTTTGCCGCCGGTGATGTAGATCACCTGGTACTCGCTTAGCACGCGCCCTGTTTCCCAGTTGAAATGATGATGCGCAGGATGATCTTTCCCCGGGTAGATCCTGGTAGCTGCCACGCGCGTACAGCCGGTATTCACTACCCATAAGCCCCAGCTTTCATCTTCCCGGCTTACCGGCAGGTACTTGTAATAGTTGATCATAACGCTCTTTCCGTTTACATAAAAATAGGAAAAGCCGGAAAGGATAGGGAAAGTAAAAATAAATGCTGCTTCCTGTGGTGTTTATATCAGAATGTACAACTGAAATATCAAATAGTTCATCACAACAGCTATAGCTTTATTCCTGCTTATCATTCAAAAAGTTATCGCATGAATACATTAAAAGTGGGCTTGTTTGGCATTGGCCTCGCTGCTTATTGGGAACAGTTTGAAGGCCTGCAACAGCGGTTGTCGGGCTACATCGATGTTGTGCATCAGCAGCTGCAGGGCTATGGTGCAGAGATCGTCAGCCTCGGGTTAATAGACACACCGGAGAAAGCATTTGAAGCAGGTAGCCGTTTCCGGCAGGAAGAAGTGGACCTTATCTTTTTATATGTAACCACCTATGCGTTATCTTCCACGGTATTGCCGGTAGTGAAGCGCGCAAAGGTGCCGGTGATCGTATTAAACCTTTCCCCGGCCGCAGCTATTGATTATACGGCATTTAATAACCTGGGCAACCGTACGGCTATGACCGGCGAATGGCTGGCCTTTTGCGCTGCCTGCCCCGTGCCGGAAATAGCCAGCGTATTCAAACGCTCAGGTATCCCTTTTTACCAGGTAACAGGTATGCTGCATGATGATCCCGGTGTATGGAAAGATGTGGAAGAATGGATCGCTGCCGCGAAAGTAGCCCACACCATGTATCACAACCGGCTTGGGTTAATGGGCAACTACTACGGTGGTATGCTGGATATTTATTCCAATCTCACTTTGCACGCGGCAGTGTTGGGCGGGCATATGGAAATTATTGAGGTAGATGAATTATCAGGGATCCGCGCTACTGTCAGTGAAACGGAGATGGCCGCCAAACTGCAGGAAGCCGGGCGGGTATTTGAAATACAACCGGATTGCTCCCCGGAAGAGCTGCATCGCGCTGCCAGAACAGCGGTGGCGTTGGACAAACTGGTGGCCAAACACCAGCTGGGCTCCCTGGCCTACTACCATAAAGGCAGCGGTAACGCGGTGAATGAAGACACCATGAGCTCCGTTATTATGGGCACTTCGCTCTTAACGGCGCAAGGCGTTCCGGTAGCCGGCGAATACGAAGTAAAGAATGCACAGGCCATGAAGATCATGGACAGCTTTGGCGTGGGAGGTTCTTTTACGGAATACTACGCCATGGATTACCAGGACGATATTGTGCTGATGGGGCACGATGGCCCCTGCCATCCGGTAATTGCCGCTGGTAAAATAAAACTGAAGCCTTTACAGGTATATCATGGAAAAGTAGGCAAGGGCTTATCCGTGGAGATGTCGGTAGCGCATGGCCCTGTTACCTTATTGTCGGTGGTGGAAACGGGCAACGGTACCCTGCAGTTTCTCCTGGCGGAAGGGATGTCTGAAGCCGGCCCTATCCTGGAGATAGGCAATACCAACAGCCGTTACCGGTTTTCCATAGGCGCAAGGAATTTTGTGGAAGCCTGGAATGCACAGGGGCCTGCGCATCACTGTGCAGTAGGTAAAGGACATATCGCCCCACGTATAAAGAAACTGGCGGAGTTACTGGGTATTGAAGCTATCCAGGTTTGCTGAGGGCCTTGTATAATTAATGCCGGAAGATGATCAGCGGGTGCTGAACAAAAACCGGTACACAACAGCGCGACAGGAAAGGTCGCAAACACGATATTACAAGCGGTCAGTGGCTGTATCAAAAACGGACATATTATTGAAAAGATGATTTTCTAAATTGCTGACATGTATATTAGTATTGTGTGGCATGTTTTTTTAATGGTCCGTATAACTGATACTAACCATCATGATAAGAAACTATTGCAGGATCGCCTGGCGCAACCTGGTGCGCAATAAAGCGTTTTCTTTTATCAATATCCTGGGGCTGGCGCTCGGACTGGCCTGCAGTCTGCTCATGATCCTTTGGGTGCAGGATGAGAAAAGTGTGGATGCCTTTCATGCCAACAGCGATAAATTATACCAGGTATATGTACGGCAGTTGTCTGCCGGGAAAGTGGATGCCGGTTATCTTACACAGGGACCGCTGGCAGCTGAGCTGAAAAAAGAAATACCTGAAGTAGCTTACGCCAGCGGGTTTCAGGCTTATCCTCCGGTAGCATTAAGGGTAGATGATAAAATAATGAAGATCACCGGGGCCTATGCAGGCGCCGATTTCCTGAAGATGTTCAGTTATCCCGTATTGCAGGGCAACAAAGCCACTGCGTTGGATAAACCCGGTACTATTGCCATTTCCAGGCATCTGGCGGAATTGTTTTTTGGCAGCCCGGAGAACGCGCTGGGAAAAACATTGCGGTATGAGGATACTACAAGTCTTGCTGTTACCGCCGTGTACGAAATGCCAGTCAATTCCTCACAGCAGTTCGACTTCCTCCGTAACTGGGACGACTTCACCGCTAATAATGCATGGACAAAAAACTGGGGCAGCTTTAGCCCGCTTACGTATATCCTTCTCCGTGACCATGCCGATGCCGGCAAGGTGGCCGCCAAAATAAAAGACTTCGTGTATAATTACCAGGCCCGCAGCAACGATTCCTATACAGAGCTGGGATTACAGCCGTACAGCGAAAAGTACCTGCATGCTGTATTCAGCAATGGTGTTCCCGGTGGCGGCCGAATAGAGTACGTACGCCTGTTTACGTTACTGGCCTTATTCGTCATGCTTATTGCCTGTATTAACTTCATGAACCTGGCTACTGCACGTTCGGTGAAAAGGGCGAAGGAAGTAGGCGTCCGGAAAGTGGTAGGGGCCAAACGATCCGCACTCATTGTTCAGTTCATCGGCGAAGCCCTGCTGCTGGCTTTTTTTGCATTGGTGATTGCCTTGCTGGTGGTAATACTGTTGTTACCGGCCTTTAACCAGCTTAGCGGAAAACAGCTGGCATTGCCCGTTTCACAGCCCGTCTTCTGGGTTACCCTGCCGGGGCTTATGATACTCACCGGCTTTGTGGCCGGTAGTTATCCTGCGTTGTTCCTTTCCTCCCTGAACCCGGTGAAGGTGCTGAAAGGCAGCCTGAAATTCGGAGCCGGCGCCACTAATTTCCGTAAAGGGTTGGTGGTGTTCCAGTTTGCCTTATCCATCCTGCTGATGATGGGCATGTTTGTGATCTACCGGCAAATGGATTATGTGCAAACAAAGAACCTGGGTTACGACCGGCAGAACCTTCTTTATATTCCCATTGAAGGCGAACTGGTCACTAAATACGATGTGTTCAAAGCAGCCGCTGCTAACCTGCCCGGTGTATTGGCCATCTCAAAAATGAAAGAGACGCCCACCGTGATAGAACATCATAAAGGGGACCTGGGCTGGGCGGGGAAAGATCCCAATGATCCTGCCTCTTTTGCGGATGCGGCAGTGGGGTATGATTTTGTAAAGACCCTGCATCTCACCCTGCTGGAAGGCCGTGATTTTTCGAAGGAGTTTGGCAACGATTCCGGCAGCTATATCCTGAATGAAAGCGCGGTGAAAAGAATTGGCTATACACACCCGGTAGGACAGCCGTTCACACTCGGTAATGTTTCCGGTACCATCATTGGGGTGCTCAAAGATTTTCATTTTAATTCCATGCATGATGCTATTGAACCGTTGGTGATCCGTTTGGATGAGAAACCTAAATGGGGCAGCATCCTGGTAAGAACCGCCGGTGGTAAAACAAAGCCGGTGCTGGCTGGCCTGGCAGGCATCTGCAAAAATCTCAATCCCAATTTTCCTTTCACCTACCAGTTCTCCGACGAAGAATATACGAAGCTGTATAAAAGCGAACAGATGGTAGGTAAATTATGCAACTACTTTGCCTGCCTGGCAGTATTTATTTCCTGCCTGGGCTTATTTGGCCTGGCTATGTTCACCGCTGCGCAACGTACAAAGGAAATAGGCGTGCGGAAAATACTGGGCGCTTCGGAATCCAATATATTTGTTTTGCTCTCTGCCGGTTTTCTCAAACCCGTAGTTGCGGGAATGCTCATCGCATTTCCATTGGCCTGGTTCACTATGAGCCGCTGGCTTACCCACTTTGCCTACAAAACAACGCTCGAATGGTGGATTTTTGCCGGGGCTGGCCTTATTACCATCTTCATAGCCTTGCTCACCGTAAGTTTCCAGAGCATCCGGGCGGCTGCCATGAATCCCGTGAAAAGCCTGAAAACGGAATAATCCTACTGACTGGGGCGCTAATTCCCCATTATAACGCTAAAAACAAGGCCATAGCAATGGCATGTGGATTGCCGGTACTTTCATAAACGCAACGTCATGAAAGTACTTGGCATCATCCTCATTATTGCTGGTATTGCAATGATCCTTATCAGGGGCTTCTCCGTTCAGACAGAAAAGAAAGTGGTAGACATTGGTCCTGTTGAAATCAATAAGAAAGAAAACCGCTGGATAGGCTGGCCTACGTATGCAGGTGGTATTGTAGCCATTGTGGGCGTGGTACTGGTAGTATCCGGCAGGCGGAAAGACTAACCTAACGCTTATCCATAAACGGTAATACACCCGGTTACTAATGTATTATCTTTATACCCATGCCGTTGCCGTAGTGCAGCTGCACTGTCGGCTTTAATCAACGGCAAGAGAAAAGATGATAAGCAAAAAATTCCATGTTATTGTATCAGGTATCCTGCTGGTATGCCTGTTCGCGCGCGCTCAGCGCTATCCTACTTACAAAGGACTGGTAATGGCCGGTTACCAGGGTTGGTTTAATACGCCCGGCGATAGTGCCGGCAGGGGATGGCATCACTATGAAAAAAGAGGTGTATTCAAACCCGGTTCCTGCGAAATAGATTTCTGGCCGGATGTAAGCGAGTATGAGAAAACATATACCACCGCTTTCAGTTTTGCTGATGGTAAACCCGCATCGGTTTTTAGTCCGCATGACGCTTCCACGGTATCCCTTCATTTTAAATGGATGAAAGACTATGGCATCGATGGCGTATTTATGCAGCGCTTTGTAGCCGAGATCAGGAACCCCAGCGGCAAACGGCATTTCAATACGGTGCTGGACAACGCGATGAAGGCCGCCGCTAAATACGATCGCGCCATTGCCGTGATGTATGATCTCAGCGGTATGCGCCCGGGCGAAGAAGAACTGGTATTAAAAGACCTGGATGAGCTCACCGCGAAATACGATCTGCTGCATGGCAGTAAAAGTCCCACTTACCTGCATCACAACAGTAAACCCTTTATCGTGATCTGGGGCGTTGGCTTTAATGACCGCCGTGCATACGGGCTGAAAGAAGCCGAAACCCTGCTGGATGCCATGAAGGCGAAGGGCTTCAGCGTAATGCTGGGCGTTCCTACCTACTGGAGGGAACTGCGCCAGGATGCCATCCCTGATGAAGGACTGCACCGCCTTATTAAGAAATCGGATGTAATTATGCCCTGGTTTGTTGGCCGTTACAACGGCAAAAGTTATGATGGTTTCAAACAGCTTGTGGCCGATGATATTGCCTGGTGTAAAAGCAATGGCGTGGATTATGTACCGCTGGCCTTCCCGGGTTTCTCCTGGAAAAACATGAACGGTCCAAAGGCCAATACCATTCCACGGGAAGGAGGCCGCTTTTACTGGCAACAAATTGCCGGCGCAAAAAGTGCAGGTGCAGAAATGTTGTATGTAGCCATGTTTGATGAGATGAATGAAGGTACCTCCATATTTAAATGCGCCACGGAAGATAAGTTGCCGCTCAATGCGGATGGCTCATTCACCGGCATCGAAACCTCGTTGGGAAGCGATTACTACCTGTGGCTCACAGGACAGGCTGCCCGCTGGTTTCATGGCAAAGGGAAATATTCAGAGAAGTTACCGGTGAGAAAATAATTAATAACAGGTATGCTTATACGAATGAGGTATAGGCATACCTGTTGTGTATTAAATACACTTTCTTCTTTTTGTAATAAATTTAAAAAGAAGCATTCCCGGTAGCGTTATTTTATCAGCGGCAGATGTTATTTTAACCTTTACAGGGCAGTAGATTCAGACGATAATTTTAGTCAAAATTATTTACGATATTTTTTTTCAAACCTTTGGTTATTCAAATATCGCATCGTATTTTAGTAACGTTAAAACGTTTTAGCATTCCATTATAATTATCAAAAGAATAATTCCAAAATTTATGATGTAGTATTACTTTTAGACCAAAAGAAAGTTCCACGATTCCACGTTACAGGCATTTGTTTCTCTCATTTACTCAGGTTCAATTGTACAATCAATCTTTCTCCCGTTTCACTACTCTTATACAGTTTTAGCCGTTTGCTGAAATAAGCCGGGATGTGTTCCAGGCGCATGCAGCACCCCACAAAACCAGTATAGGAAGGTCTGGAAAGATCCCGCAATCGGACGCTCATAAAAATGTAGTTGGACAAATCAGCTGAAGTATTTTATTAATTGAAAATTTGCCGGGTACGTCCTGGTAAGGATCTTCTTTGCCTCGACCAGTCCCGCTTTACTGGCGTTTATCTGCCGGATACTACGGTATCCGGGAACCTTATTGGTGTGGCATTGCTAAACTATCAACTGAAATTTAATCCAGGTAAAATGGAATAACATCCCTGTTCCATTCACCCTATGTATTCACTGAGCAAATAACTGATGTCATGAAAACTTTTAGCAGTTAGCTTTTAGCCGTTAGCGCCTGTTAGCGCGCCGCCGGGCCGTGCGGCCGCTTGTGCCGGTATCTGCATGGATACGCCGGAACGGGCTCCTCATTTCATTACTTTTTGTGCCTGTATACAGGTGCCGGGTAAGTCATGCCATTTGCTAAGGAAATATGATTAGTAAGGATTACTAATTAAAATTCATTTATTGAATATGAAACAATTTAACAACGCGCTGCTTGTGCTCTGCTGCATAATAGCCCTGCTGGCGAAAACCACCGCTACAGTTGCGGCTGCCGGCAGCGGGACGCCTTTTATGGCGGCAGCACCACCTATAGATACTACACGTGGGGTGGTAGGCTATTATTTCCAGGATCCGCAATCGGGTGGGAGCGCTTTTACCACGCTGGTGTTCGACCGGGTGGATCCTAACTTCTGGTTTAACTGGGGAGATGGCTCTCCGGACCCCCGCATCACCAACGATCACTTCTCGGTTCGCTGGAAAGGGTTATTTCGTGTGCCCGTTACCGGTAGCTATACCTTTAACGCTAATGCCGATGATGGATTTAAGTTCACCATAAAAGATTACACAAAGCGGGAAGCCGATCCCGGTACTGTGGTCATGAATAATAATGGCAATTGCTGCGCTGATTTCTCAGGCGCCATCAGCCTGGAAGCGGGGAGGCTGTATCCTGTGGAAATTGAGTTTACAGAAAACGGCGGCGGCGCCAATATCATGTACTTCAAATGGACCGGCCCCGGTATACCACAGCAACAGGTACCGGCAGAATACTTTTACGCACTGCTGCCACAGGCAGCCGCCCGCCCTAAAATAACACCGGACCGCGGCCTGTTTGAAGATCATGTGGATGTGGTGCTGAGCACTACTACTGCAGGCGGCACCATCCGCTATACGCTGGATGGCACCATTCCTACTATCAGTTCACCGGTATTCAATCCCTTAACAGATACGCTGAAGCTTACCAGCACTACTACGGTAAAAGCCAGTACCTGGATGGATAACATGTATGTTTCGGAAGTATCTACCGCATTGTTGAGTATTATGCCACCGGCATTGCCCAACCCGGTATTTGTGCCTTCTGCAGGGATCTACAGCGATCCTATAAAAATGGCGATCAAAGTAGCGGCGCCTGGCGCCACCATTTATTATACCACCGACGGCAGCACCCCCACCACCGCCTCGCTGGTATACGCCGATAGTATCCACATTGATTCCACCATGCGTATCAAAACCTTTGCCGTGAAAGAAGGCCGTTCCCCTTCACAGGTAATGGCTGCCACCTATACGATATTGCCGGAAGGAACAAAGCAACCGGTGTTCAGCGTGCCTGCCGGTAGTTATACTGGTCCGCAGGATGTAACCATGACCAGCGCCACACCCGGCGCCGTGATCCGCTATGCTCTCAACGATAATGCCCTGAACTCCAATTCACCGGTATACGCCGCCCCCGTGAAGATCAGCGCCACTACTACCTTAAAAGCCTATGCGTCTGCCGGTGGGCTTACGGATTCAAAAGTAACCATCGCTGCCTATGTGATCGGCAATAACGATTCGGCAGTAAGCACACCGCAGTTCAGTTTTCCCGGCGGCACCTACAATGGCGCCCGGCAGGTGGGACTATTCACCAATACCAAAGACGCGGTGATCTATTATACCACCGACGGCAGCACGCCGGACGAAAACGCCACGGCTTACTTTAACCTTATCCAGGTAAGTGATAGTGTTACCATCAAAGCCATCGCTATCAAACCCGGGATGAAAAATTCTGAAGTAGCAGAAGCTACCTATATCATCACGGGAGGAGGAAAGGATACGGGTTTGATTAACACCAATCTGCCGCAGGGCAGGTTATCCATCACGCCAAATCCTGCTACGGACCAGGCCAGGATCAGCTGGACGGGCATGATCAATACCCGCGAAGGGTATCGTGTAGTCATTACCGATAGCAGGGGAGCAGTGGTGAACACCACTGTTATTACCAGCGGTTATACTTATTACATCGTGAACACACAATCGCTGGCAGACGGAGTGTACTTCGTGAAAGTACAGTCGGGCAGCTCCGTGGTAAAAGGTAAACTGCTCATCTCCCATTAAAAAAACAACAACAGCATCAACATTATATAAATCATTTGAAATGACGTATCCAGGTTTTAATCAGGAAAGAAGGATATTTCCACCGGTAACACGCCTGTACCGGTGGATGGCCACAGGCCTGATGGGAATATCCCTGTTGCTGGCAGGGGAAAACGCCGCCGCGCAAATGGCTTACAGCAGCACCGATGGCCGCACCAATGCGGTCAGCAACGCGGTGCCCTTCCTGCGGATCACTCCCGATGCTCGCCGCGCAGCCCTCGGCGATGCAGGCATTGCTTTGTCGCCCGATGCCAGCTCGGTGTTCTCCAACCTCTCCCAGATATCATTTGCTGAGGCAGAAAGGGCTGTTTCAGCGGGTTTTACCCCATGGCTAAGGTCAATGGCCAGCGATGTGTACCTGGCCGATATAGCGGCTTACAGGAAGCTGGATGAACAGCAGGCCATCGGGGTAGGGTTCCGTTATTTCAGCATGGGCAATATCCAGCTAACGGATTTCCAGGGCAACGACCAGGGCACGGTACGCCCCGGCGAATTTTCCCTTGATGCAGGATATACCCGCAAATTATCGGATCACTGGGCGCTGGGCGTAGCCTTCCGTTATATTCATTCCAAACTGGCCTCTGGTCCCAAAGCCGGTGGTAACGGCGCTTATAAGGCAGGCAATGCCTTTGCCGGCGACCTGAGCGCCTCTTATACTTCGGCAACAGAACACGGTGGCGATCAGCAGGGAACCTGGCGCTTTGGCGCCGTAATCTCTAACATCGGCACAAAGATCTCTTACTCTACCGACAGCCGGGATAAATATTTTCTCCCCGCTAATCTTGGTATCGGTGGCGGCTATACGTACCGGCTGGACGATAAAAATGCACTTACCCTTACGCTGGATATCAATAAGTTGATGGCGCCTACGCCGGATAGCACAGATGCGGATAAGGATGGTACGCCCGATTTCCGGCAGAAAGGCATCCTCAGCGGCACATTCGGCTCCTTTGCCGATGCCCCCGGCGGCCTGAAGGAAGAGCTGCATGAGCTGATGTACTCCACCGGCCTGGAATATACTTATGGCGATCTGCTGGCGCTGCGCGCAGGATACTATAACGAGCACCGTACAAAAGGCAACCGGAAATACCTGGGCGTAGGATTCGGATTGAAATATAAAATAGCGGGCGTCGATTTCTCCTACCTGGTTCCCGCCGGGGGAGATCCGCTGCACCCGCTAGCCAACACACTGCGCATTTCCATTTCAGCAACATGGTAAGGCGCAGGGCATTTAATATCATTTCTCATTTACAAAATATTAGTTTATGCATTTCATAATGCGACGCTGTGTTATAGGTTTACTGGCAGGTGGTTTTACGGCAGGAACGGCAGCGGCTGAAAACAGGATGTTACCTGCGCAGCCAGGGTACGCCACTCCGCAGGATACTACGGTGAAAAAGAAATTGAGTGAGAGGGAGAAAAGAGACAGTATCCGTAAAACAATGATCCCGGTAGATACCAATCACCTGAAGCCTGCATCTTTCAGAAGCAACGGTATCGATATGAGTAAGGCAGCCATTTATCCCTATTCCTCCCTTCAGCAGATGCTGAAGGGCGAAGTGGCGGGAGTATATATCCAGGAGCCCGGCGGAGAGCCGGGAACGGAAATGGGCATGATGATCCGCGGCACGGCCATCCCGCTCGCTTCCCATAAAGATGTGTATGATGCACAGCCCCTGGTGGTGCTGGATGGTATTCCCCTCATTATGGACCATCCCTTTGCTTTTGATATACAGCAATACGATTATAACCGCATAGGCCCCGCCACCAACCTGCTGTCGGCCATAGATCCCAATAACATCGCCTCCATTGAAGTGCTGAAAGACTATGCAGCGGCAGCCATCTACGGCCCCCGCGCAGCCAACGGCGGCGTGATTTCCATCCGCACCAAGGCGCCGGTGATCGGCGGAAGAAAAATTGCTTTCAATACCTGGTTCGGCATCGCGCAGAAACCTCACATCAATACTACCAATGCAAGGTTTGAAAATGAATTCAGGCAACCTTACTATAACCGGTATGCCAGCCTGGATAACATTCTTACCTACCCGGCCTACCTGCGCGATTCTACCAACGATGCATACTATGGCGCCTCCAACTGGACGGATCTCTACTATGCCAATAAATTCATCCGTGGCGTAAACGCCAGTATCTCCAGCGGATCGGAACGGGCCAATTTCCGCTTTGCCGCCGGCAATGAGCAGATGAATAACCCTGGTGACAATACCCGTATGGACCGCTACAACGC
>NZ_DATCRD010000082.1:0-17682 GCF_036569185.1 Chitinophaga sp. | reverse complement strand
TGCTTCTATGATAAGAGCTTTTGAGGGTGTTGATAAACTGTTACTGGTTTCCAGCAACGACCGTCAGGCCGTTGAAAACCGTACTAAGCATCACAGAAATGCTATAAAGGCGGCTCAGGAAGCTGGCGTAAAACACATCATTTATACATCATTTGTAAGACAGCCGGGATTTGAGAAGTCAGCCATAGCCGGTTTCCAGAATTCTCACGTTGAGTCAGAACAGTATTTGAAGGAAAGCAGTATGGAATATACTATACTCCAAAACGCTATTTATGCCGAAATGATCCTGGCTTTTATTGGTGATAAAGTTATCGAAAATGGAACCATTTTGTTCCCGGCGGAATCAGGAAATGCAAGCTGGGTATTGCGGGATGAACTGGCAGAAGCTGCAGCTCAGATTTTAGTTACTGATGGGCACTCCAACAAAACCTATACCCTAACTAACACTGAATCAGTGGACTTTAAAACTATAGCCCAACAGATTTCGGAGATAGTAGGTAAGGAAATTACTTATCAATCTCCTGGAATCGATGAATTTAAGGCCATTCTTGGAAATGCCGGAGTTCCGGATATGTATATTGATATGTTTATAATGTGGGCTAAAGCTGTGGCTCAACATACAATGGATAAAACTGATGATACTTTAACCCAATTTTTGGGCAGGAAGCCAACAACTGTAAGGCAGTTTTTGAAACAGGTATATGGTTGAGCGATCAACAGAAAGCATTGCTGAAACTGCTTTCCCGCCAACTTCCGTACAGCACTGGAAGCAGGGCGTATGGTAAACCTGACGCCATTCGGCTATAAGAACGCCAGGGATGAACAGGGGAATATAATAGTTATCGACCCGGTTAAGAGCAAAATTGTGGAGAAAATTTTTGCGGACTTTTTTGCACGGTGTTTCTATAGCCAGCATCCTGAAATTCTTTACCCGACGGGGATTCAGTCTGAAAAGCCAAAGTGCTGTTAGTTGTATTTTGTTGAATCCTGTTTATGCAGGTCTTCTGAAGGTCCCGGCGGGCAATAACCAGCCGGAGAAAATGGTTCGTGCTATCCATACGTCAATCCTTAGCGAGGTGGTCTACTTGCAGGTAAATGAACAGATGATAGGCAGAACCAGGGGGAGCGGTACCGCGTCCTGAAGTACCTCTTCGTGGGATACTGCGTTGTACCTGCGGTGCTGTCAATTGCTGGATACAATATGTTTAGCTAATATGTCATTTGGAACGGATTACTTCATTTAATTGAATTAGATTTTATCTCACGTTCCATTAGCTGCTAATTTAATTTCTGTATAGATTGTTGGACAAACTGTTGAGAGATCCTTTCTTGTTCTAATCGTAGTTTTTGACTGACGATATAGTGATATAATTTTCTTTCATCCGGTGTAAGGTAGTTTAGTGTCCTTATTTTTGGACTATTTGCAACTACAAAGTTTTCAAAAGATTCAAATGTCTTGATATCCATTAGAAAGCTGGCGGTATTTGGATAGTATTGACGAATCATATTTAACATTTCAAATCCTGCCCCGTCTAGATCAAACCAACAGTAAATATCTGTATTGTGCAGCCAGGGGATATGTTTAGTTAGACTGCTTTTAAACCCTTCTCCAAAGATGACTATAGCGTCTTTGATCTTGGGAAATGTTAGAAAGCAGGTCTTATTTTCAATTATACAAACTTTTGATGGAGTCCATTTTAACCATGCAACATCGTCTAATGGAAGACTACATTCTTCATAACCAAGGTAAGGTTTGTATACGGAGCTCTGTGTTTTCTGTACTTTGCTCAATTATTTTTTTAAGCTTAAAGAATATATCCCTAAACCTACTATTAGCTCCAATATGATCCGGTCGGTCTAGGCTTTCCAACCAGTCAAATACTTTAATTGTATATCAACATTAATAAATATAGGCATTTGCCCATTCGGGGCAACCGGTCCAGTAATTGTTCTGTTAACCGTAGTACTGGTATTCGCAGTTTGGTTATTGAAAGATGGATTGACAGAGAGATTTCGATTTAAGTTATTTTTTATAAAGAATATTTAAGTTTATTCCGCTTCTTCAAAACCATCCCAATAGTATTCTCCCTCATAAATACCTGAGTCAATATAATAATCAAATCGGAGTGGCAGTTGTTCCATTTGTTTTCCCCGAAACAAGGTTCGCTTTTCATTTAAATAACCACCAAATACATAGGAACGATCTATATTATAGTCATCTCCCTGTATTGTTTCACAATGGATGCATGTATTGAGCCATAACTGTTTCCTTAATGTTTTATGGTAGGTGTTTTTAAAAAAGGGATATTGGTCGTGCATAATTGCAGCAATGACATCATCTACCAATTTAATATTTACAAAGAAGACAGGATAGTTACGCATTTCCCAAATAGGTGCTGAAAAAGGAGAACCGAAAACGCTGGTAATATAATTTCTTGCTCCAAGTCCTATAAGCGGAGTTTCTTTATGACATTTCCAACACTCTCTTTGACTCTTGGCGATTAGATAAGGATACTTAACAAACGTTCCGCCATTTCGTGGTAGCCATGCATTAAATGGATTAATATCAACAATATGGTCTGGTATAACCCAGGTACCAACATCTGGAACCCATCTTGCACCTAACTTCTTTGCATCATCTTTCTGAAAATAAGGAACATTGAGTTGTATGGGCATAACAAGGGATTTTACAATAATGGAAGTTACAAAAAAATGGATTCGGAAGGTACGGAAGCGATATGACATACAGCCTCTTTCAGCAATTTCCTGAACGTCAGTTCTGATGATGTTCCCCAGATGGGAGTTGAACCCACACTCGCATTGCTGCGAACGGGATTTTAAGTCCCGCGTGTCTACTTTAAAACTTTAACCCCTATGCTCCAGCACAGCTTTGCTCAACATCAGCAGAAAGGGTATAGCTGCACTGTAGTTTAGTATGTCATATTCAAGCCCAAGTAATCTGATATTGCTGTAGTATTTCTGGTGATGCAGGTAATAATATTTTTCAGACTGTACAAACCACGCTTTTGGTCCCAGCTGTTGTGCCAGAAACCATTTTTCCAGTAATCTGGCACTTCTGCCGTTGCCATCATTCCATGGGTGTATCTTCACAAAAACAAGGTGAATCATGCTGGAAAAATAAAAAATCTCCTGTATGTCCAAATTTTGTTTCATCAGGAAGGCAATGTCACCGTATAGTTTTTCCATTTCAGCATTAACTATAAATGGTGAAGCGGCGACATACTCAATTCTTCCATCCTCTGTGGTGACATACATGTTCTGATTTCTGAAACGTCCCTGCCAATTGCTGGATACAATATGTTTAGCTAGTATGCTGTGCGCCTTGGAGATATTCTCTTTAGTGGGTATATGATCTTTGGCAAATTGATAGGCAAGATATAAGTCATCAATTTTCCTAGTATAATCTGGCTGAAATTCAATGCCAAACCGTTTATGTTTTATATAAGAATCCAACTCGACAGGCTCGCCTTCGATTTTACTGGAATATACTGAAGCGACCGATGTATAAAAACTGAAATTACCATTGGATAATTCGGCATCCTCTAATGCTGAAAAAGTAGTAGCAAGTGCTTTTGCATCAACCTGACTCTTGAATTGTTGCAGTAAGCTATCGTCTATTATTTGAAGCTGGTAACTACTCATACGAAGCAAAAAGTGAATTAAAGGAAAAATCTACCAACAGAAATATAGCCAATCTTATACAAACAAAAAAGGCACCGCTCTCGCGATGCCTTTAATATTTTCAGAACGCCAGTTCTGATTTTGTACCCCAGATGGGAGTTGAACCCACACTCGCATTGCTGCGAACGGGATTTTAAGTCCCGCGTGTCTACCAATTCCACCACCAGGGTCTGTAGGGAATAATCAGAGCGAAAGACCGGGCTCGAACCGGCCACCCCGACCTTGGCAAGGTCGTGCTCTACCAAATGAGCTACTTTCGCATTATTTTAAGAACTTTTTTCGTTGGGATTGCAAAGATAGCAATCTTTTTGAAGCTGCAAAATTTTTCTGGTACTGAATTAAAATATTTTACGAATTCTGTTTTTTTTAACTACATCTAAGGATTCAGCTCATAGGCATATTTCACCATACCCATTAACTCCTTCCCTTTGCCATAGCACGTTTCACTCAAAGGTAAACCATTCGGCTGATATTCATATTGCCAGATCGTATACGACGACGTTTGTGCGTTCACGGTAGTCATTTTCACCAGCTTTCCCTGCGCATTATACTCAAAGATATAGTCCGGCAACATACGCTTTTTCGCAGGCTGATAACGGTATACATCTGTCAGTCGACCTGCTTTGTCGTAGTTATAATACACCCTGGTGCCACGGCGCTTATCCAGCTCTTCAATCACATTGCCGGCGCTGTCTGTTTTAAAAGCCACTATGGTAGAATCCCCGCCCTTGCGCTGTATCAGCTGCTGCAAATGCCCGGCGCTGTCGTAACGGTAAGTCCGGCTTTCATCAAAACGCAGCTTGCTGTCGCGCGCTGTGGAAGTGCTGCTGATATATTGCAAACGTCCGCCTTCATCATAACGGTACAATGTAGTAGTAATGCTGGCGCCGGAGCTGTCCACGGTTTTGGTCAGCAGCCCTTTGGCGGAAAAAGTAGAGGTCATGGCGGAATAACCGGTGGAGCTGGATTGTGTTTGCGCCTTCATTTGCCGGTAGGTAGGGTTCAGGTTACGTTCACAGCGGAAATCCCGGTCCGGCTGCATATCGGCATCCAGTGTCAGTACCTGCTGGGTCTTTACCTTGTTCTCCTTCAGCAGCGCCATGGTGGCTATTGTTTGCTGTGTATTGTAAATATCCTGGAAGTAATATTGACTAAAACCACTGGTCGCAAATGCCAGTATCACCAGTGCCAGTAGAATCGTTTTCTTCATGCCCGTTAAATCGCTGATTTTGGAATGTTCAAAGGTAAAACGCAAAAATCATATTAAAATTTTTTAGCCGGACTTTATCGGGCATATTTCGTCTTTTCTTTTTACCTTCCTTGTTACAACCAAAAATATCTAAATCTCTTGAAATCACAACCTTTACGCAAGGAGAAGAACTGCCTCAACTGCGGAACAGAAGTCCCTGAACGTTATTGTACACACTGCGGGCAGGAAAATGCGGTACCTCATGAAACATTCGGCCACCTGGTGAAACACTTCGTGGCAGATATCTTTCACTATGATTCCCAGTTCCTTACCACCCTTAAATACCTCCTTTTCAGACCAGGCTTCCTTTCACGGGAGTATATGGCCGGTAAAAGAGTACGTTACGTAAACCCCATAAAGCTCTATGTTTTTATCTCTTTCGTCTTCTTTTTTGGCCTGTTCTCGCTGCAGCACAATAACGAAAAGGAGCCTGTTGCCGCACATGCCGTAACCCGGGAAAACGATGAAGATTCCCTGAAAACAAGTGTTGCCGCCCGGGAAGATGCCCTTTCTTCTGATTCATCTTCTTCCGGTAAAAAGGAGCGCATAAGCACGAATATCAATGACTATGAAACAGTGGAGGAATTTGATGCGAAACAACAACTATTGCCGGACTCAGCACGGTTTCACGGTATGGAAAAAATCATATACCGACGGCTCATCGGCATCCGGCAGAAACACGGGACAAACGTAAAAGAGGCCATTATTGAGATCTTCAATCACAATGTGCCCAAGCTGATGTTCATCCTGTTACCGATTTTTGCCTTATTTATGACTTGGATGTACAGGGGCAGAAAATGGCTCTATACCGATCATGCTATTTTTGCCATTCACTTACATTCTTTTGCTTTTATCATCGGACTTGCCGGTCTTACCCTGGAAGCTGTTTTTCATAACGATGCGTTTATGACTACCGGCTGGTGGCTGATCTTCATTTACCTGGTGCTGGCCCTGTGGAACAATTACGGCCAGAGCTTCCGGAAATCCCTGCTGAAGGCAACTTTACTGGGCTTTGCCTATCTGCTTACAGCCGGCATCGTATTCCTGGCTTACATTGTCCTGATTTTTACGATATTTCTTTAACTTTAAAAGATGCAACCGGAATTTATTATCATACACCAGCAAGTGGCGCCCTATGTAGCCCACATTCAATTGAACCGGCCCAAAGAACTGAACGCATTGAACCTGCAGCTTATGGGCGAGCTGAGAGATGCATTGAAACTGCTTGATGCGGATGATGAAGTAAGGGCTATAGTGCTCAGCGGTAATGAGAAAGCCTTCGCCGCCGGCGCAGATATTAAGCAGATGGCCGGGCAGTCGGCGATCGATATGTACAACATTGACCAGTTCAGTACCTGGGATACTATTAAAAAAATAAAGAAACCCATTATAGCTGCTGTAAGCGGCTTCGCCCTCGGCGGTGGCTGCGAGCTCATGATGCTTTGCGATATGATCGTTGCCAGCGAAACAGCCCGCTTCGGTCAGCCGGAAATAAAGCTGGGCATTATGCCCGGCGCCGGTGGTACCCAACGCCTTACACGTGCAGTAGGGAAGGCCCTGGCGATGGAGATGGTGCTCACCGGCCGCTTCATTACCGCCGAAGAAGCCCTCCGCGCAGGTCTTATTAACCGTATTGTTCCCGTGGAGCTTTTTCTCAAAGAGGCCATTAAACTGGCCGCAGAAACAGCTACCATGAGCCCGGTAGCCCTTAAAATGGCAAAAGAAGCCGTTTTAAAGGCTTTCGACACCAGCCTGGAAGAAGGATTACATTTTGAACGTAAAAATTTTTATCTTCTCTTTGCATCTGAAGATCAGAAGGAAGGCATGCATGCGTTTATTGAAAAAAGACCGCCTGTATTCAAAGGAAAATAGCACGGAACTTTATTGAAAACCATTAGACTTTTTTATTATTTGACTTGTTAACCTTCCACTGATAAAATTTATGTTGTTAACTGCCGGGAAAGTGGTGCCCGATAGTTGTTGTACGCCCCGTTTGTATAAAATTAAAAATTTAACCATGACTGCGAGAAGGATTCCTGTTGCATCACTTTTATCGTTCACTTTCTGTGCGTTCGCCTGTAACGGCCCTGCCCAGAAGGCAAGGGCCATTATACTGGCCGACCAGGCCAACCTGCCACCAACTGATACCATGATCGCCGGTGGCGATACTATACAAACAGACATGATAGCTTCTTGGAACAGTTTCCTGCAATTCAATGGCAAATACGCCCTGGAAAGCGGCCTTTTTGAAACCGAGCCGCTGAAAAGCAGGTTAACTGCACTGATAGGCAAAGCCCGCAAATCTTTTTTTGAGCGACTAAAAGTAACACCGCCTATAGAAGTGGAAAATAAAATACTTTTTAATGAAGGTTATATGCCCGGCAAATCAGGTTACGATGAAGCCGTGATTGCCATTGATATGGACCGGGATATTATTTACATCGGTTTCACCGTAAACAGGGAGCTGATGCTCTTCAGCGAAAAAGGAGATACCGACTACCCGGAAAAGTTCCTGCAGTGGATGCAGAAATATGAACGCTGAAAGTAAAAAGGAAGACCGCCGGGTCTTCCTTTTTACTTTATCTTAATTAAACTTGTTCTTCAATGCTGCCAGCTTAGCCTGGAAGTCGTTCAGCGGCGCCTCTTTGATTGCCGGCCTGTTAGGCTTCTTTTGCTGGTGCTGATCGCCGCGTGAATCTCTTCCTCCCTGCTGACGCGCTCCACCGCTTTTCTCATTGTCTTTCATCGACAAAGAAATACGTTTACGCGCCACGTCAATTTCCAGCACGGTTACCTGTACTTTCTGATTCAGTTTTACCGCTTCATTCGGATTGCTGATAAATTTATTGGAAAGATGGGAGATATGCACCAATCCATCCTGCTTTACGCCAATATCCACAAATGCACCAAACGCAGTGATGTTGGTCACTACGCCCGGCAGTACCATACCCGGCTTCACGTCCTCTATTTTATGAATGCCTTCGGCATATTCAAAAATAGAGATCTCATCGCGCGGATCGCGGCTCGGTTTGGCCAGCTCTTTCAAAATATCTTCCAAAGTAAGCAAACCTACTTCAGGGCTTACATAATCTTTAGGATTGATCTGCTTCCGCAATTCTTCTTTTGCCATCAGGTCCTGCACAGTGCTGTGCTGCTTCTCGGCCATTTCTTTAACCAGGTCGTAGCGCTCAGGATGCACCGCAGAATTATCCAGCGGGTTGTCGCCATTTTCAATACGTAAAAAGCCCGCGCACTGCTCAAACGCCTTATCACCTAAACGGTGCACTTTCTTCAGCTGCATACGGTTGCTGAATGCGCCGTTCTCTTTACGGTACTTCACAATGTTCTCGGCAAGGGAAGGGCCCAACCCGGAAATATAGGCCAGCAGGTGCTTGGAGGCAGTGTTCAGGTTCACGCCCACGTTGTTCACACAGCTTACCACTACGCGGTCAAGGCTCTGTTTCAATGACGACTGGTTTACATCATGCTGGTATTGGCCCACGCCAATTGCTTTCGGATCTATCTTCACCAGCTCCGCCAGTGGATCTATCAGCCTGCGGCCAATGGAAACAGCCCCACGCACGGTTACATCATGATCAGGAAATTCTTCCCGCGCTACTTCTGAAGCGGAATATACAGATGCGCCGCTTTCATTCACCATGAATACATTGATCTTTTTACCAAAATCAATTTTCTTCACAAACTCCTCTGTTTCACGGCCCGCAGTGCCATTACCAACTGCAATGGCCTCAGTATTGTATTTTGCAGCCCACTTCTTCAGCAGGGCTTCCGCATCATCTCTCTTGTAATTTTTTTCCAGGGGGAAAATAACATCATTGTCCAGCATGTTGCCCTGGTTATCCAGCGCTACCACTTTACAACCTGTTCTGTAACCCGGGTCAATGGCAATAACGCCTTTAGGGCCCAGCGGTGCTGCCAGTAATAACTGGCGCAGGTTTTCCGCGAACACTTCAATCGCTTCCTGGTCTGCTTTTTCTTTGGCCGCGGCCCTGAATTCGTTCTCCAGGGATGGGCGCAGCAAACGCTTGTAAGCATCCGCAGCTGCTTTGGTAACCTGTTCTGCTGCTTTGCCTTTGCCTGTTACAAATTGTTTGTTGATCAGTGCATTTGCCTCTTCCTCCTCCGGTGCAATAGAGCTGAACAAAATACCTTCGTGTTCAGCCCGCAGTATGGCCAGCACCCGGTGGGATGGCATCTCCCGCAGGTCTTCTGAAAACTCGAAATAGTCTTTATATTTATCGCCTTCGGCTTCTTTTCCTTCTACTACTTTGGAAGTGAGTTTGGCAGTGTTGGAAAACAGCTTACGCAGCCTGTCGCGGCATTCTGCATTTTCGTTGATCCATTCTGCAATAATATCGCGCGCACCTTTTAATGCCTCCTCAGAAGTAGCTACCTGCTCATTGATAAATGTTTCCGCCGCCGCAATATCGCCGTCCTGTTGTTCAAACAGCAGGGTGGCCAACGGTTCCAGCCCTTTTTCAATAGCCACCGTGGCGCGGGTTTTACGCTTGGGCTTATAAGGCAGGTAAATATCTTCCAGTTCAGCCAGTGCCCAGGTGTCTTCCAGTTTGGCTAACAACTCGGGCGTCATTTTTTCCTGTTCTGTGATCGTTTTGATAATAAAATCACGACGGTCATCCACCTCCTTATAGCGCTTCTGCAGGTCTTCAATACGGCCTATCTGCACCTCATCCAGGCTGCCGGTTACCTCTTTACGGTAACGGCTGATGAAGGGAACCGTAGATCCTTCAGATAACAGGGCCATCGTGTTTTCTGCCTGTTTACCGGAAATACCCAGCTCCGATGAAATAAGCGCAATGTGTTTCGGATTCATAAATCAATACATTTTGGGATTTTTTGATGGCCGGACAACAGCTTTCGTAACCACAAATCACTGCTCCCGGATCATGAAATCGCTACCTTTTAATAGCTCGCAAATGTAACTAAAATGGCCTTTTTACCAAGAAAAAGTATTCCCCATTTTTATACGCCTGCATCTGGTTCCCGGGGCCCGTTCCTGCCCGGATTCATCTCTGAATATCAAAATCCCCAAATGATCCCTATTTTTACAAAATATGGAAAAGACAGCTACATTCGATCGCCTCCTGCAGATCATGGACGATTTAAGGGAAAAGTGCCCCTGGGACCGCAAGCAAACCATTCAAACGCTTCGCCAGCTCACCATCGAGGAAACCTATGAGCTGGCAGATGCCATTACGGAGGAAGACTGGAAGTCCATCAAAGAAGAACTGGGCGATATCCTCCTTCATATTGTTTTCTACGCCAAAATAGGCTCGGAACAACAGAAATTTGATATCAACGACGTTATCAACGGCGTATGCGATAAACTCATCCACCGCCACCCGCATATTTATGGCGATGTACAGGCGGAAACGGAAGAACAGGTAAAACAAAACTGGGAAAAGCTCAAATTGAAAGAAGGGAAGAAATCTGTGCTCAGTGGCGTTCCGGTGTCGCTGCCCGCCCTGGTAAAAGCTATGCGCCTCCAGGAAAAAGCAAAACAAACCGGGTTTGAATGGGATAATACCGAACAGGTATGGGACAAGGTAAAGGAAGAAGTAGATGAACTGGAAACTGCGGTTAAAAGTGGGAATGTTAATGATATGGAAGATGAATTTGGCGACGTGATGTTCTCTTTGGTGAACTATTCCAGGTTCCTTAATATCGATGCGGAAAATGCCCTCGAGCGCACCAATAAGAAATTCCAGCGCCGCTTCCAGGCCATGGAAGCACTGGCGCTGGAACAGGGCCGCACCCTCAACGACATGACCTTAACGGAAATGGATACACTCTGGAACAAGGTGAAAGCCACAGAGCAATTGTAAATCTCTCTTTAATACAACCGGATTGATCGATACTAAAGAAATACGGCTTTTTTTCCTGCGACATGGCTATCTCCTGATCATTGCTGCCTGGTTGTTCACCTTCGCTTTCCTGTTCAGCAACTACTGGTCTTACTACTCCTCCCCGCAGGGCGTGAAACGCAGCATGGAAAAGAGTATCCATCAGCGGGAAAGAACGTTCGAAAAACTGGCGGAAGATACAGCTATCACCAGTTCCCTCTTCCAGCGCAGCTACGACCAGGAAACGCTGGATAAACTCACCGGCATGGAGTATTACCTCTTTGCCTACGATTCCAACAGCACCGGCACCTGGCTTACTTTCTGGAACACCAGCCAGGTACAGCCGGAAGAACCGCAAGCCACACTGGAAGAAGGAGAGCGGTTCATGAAGCTGAAAAACGGCTATTATGAGGTCATTACCCGTAAGGTAAAATCAACCCCGGGCCGGGCCCGGTACCTGGTGGCGGCTATCCCTGTCCGCATGGAGTACGCCATTAAGAACAACTACCTGGTCAATCACTTCTACAATAAAGAAGAACTGGGGGAAGAGTACAGCATCCTCCGGGAACAACCGGAACTGCTGGTGTCGGAACATATCATTCTCCCGGTGGTCAACGGTAAAGGCCGGACGTTATTTTACCTCGATTATAACGCCGGTATGCACGTGCATCCTTCCAATAACCTGAGCATACTGTTGCGGATACTGGGCTGTATCTGCGTGCTCATATTCCTGAACCTTTTCGCTACCCTGCTGGCTAAAACCACCAATCCGCTGTACGGCTTCCTGTTCCTGTTCCTTATCGTATTCGGGATGCGGGTGCTCAGCTACGTATACCCGTTCCCGTTTAACCTGAAAGAGCTGAATATCTTCGATCCCAGGATCTATGCAAAAGATGAGATCTTTTACTCGCTTGGCGACCTGCTCATCAACGTATTGCTTACTTTCTGGATGATCCTCTTTTTCCGGGAGCACGTAAAAACCATCAACCCGCCGGTACTAAAAAAACGATGGGCGCAAAGCCTGGTGATCATCATTGCCAGCCTCATACTCTACATTGTAGAACAGTTCCTGGCAGATCTTATCCAAAGCCTTGTAATAGACTCCAAGATCTCTTTTGATGTAACCAATCCTTTCAGTCTTACGGAATACAGTATCATTTACAGCATCATTGGCTTCATGGTACTGGGTTTCATCTCTTTCAGCTTTTTATTCTTTTCCCAGATCATCAACTACCTGCTGAATGAGCTTACCAATTTCCAGTACCGCACCAAGTATATCTGGCTGGCCGCTGTGGGCATTATCTGGCTGCTGTTCCGTATCCATAATCCCGAGCTGCCTTTCTCTGTTACAATGGTGATATGGCTGCTGCTGTACATCGTACTGCTCGATTTCCTGGCAGACCGGTTTGAAAGCAGTATGGCTACCGTGCCTTTTTTATTCTGGCTTTTCCTGCTCACTATCACCACCTCCGGTGCACTGGTGCATTATAATAATCATAAGGAGCTCTTTGCCCGCCAGAAGCTGGCAGAAGACCTGTCCAAACAAAAAGATCCTTACCTGGAAATGCTGCTGAATGATATCGGTAAAAAGATAGAGCACGATGAGGCTATCCAGTATTTTTTCCAGGACCGCAGCAGCAGGATACATCGCAAAGCAGCATTCGACAGCCTCCTGCAGAAGTATTTCCAGGGCTACCTGAGCAGGTTCCGCCTGAATATTTATGCCTATGACGAAAACGGCGCCTCCCTGTTTTCTACAGATACCGTTAGCCTGCTCACTTTTAACCGGCAGATATTTACTGAATCAGAAGCCTCGCCGGCACTGGTACCCGGTAACGATCTTTATTATTACGAGCGCAGTTTCAACGATTACAGCTACATCGCAAAAAAAGAATTTCATAATACCAATGGAGAAGTAAGCGGCTGGCTGGTATATACGCTGGCGCCCAAACCGGTAAGCAGTGAAAGATTATACCCGGAACTGCTGGTGGAAGGCGATATGAGCGATCCCGGCCGCGAGTATGCAGGTACCTATTCATATGCTGTATATGATAAAGGTATCCTGGTAACAAACAACAACGATTTTCCTTTCCCTGTCCGTTTGTATGCTCATGAGCTGCCTGCGGCAGATGTAAGCATAAAATCCATCAAAGGTTACTCAGAACTGATCTACAAGGCCACTCCTGAAAAGGTGGTGATGGTGGTAAAGGAAAACAGGATGTTCGTGGAATTCATCACGCTGTTTGCCTACATGTTCTGTTTATTCCTGCTCATCATCGCCGTGTACAAGGCGTTCGACCTGCTGATCAAAGCAAGGATGCGGCTCAGTAATCTCCGCGCGCTGATCGATATCAGTATCCGCAAAAAAGTACATGGCACCATTATTTTCGTTGTTATCTTCTCTTTCCTGATACTGGGTATTACCACCATCAAATTCTTTATCTACCGCTCTGAAATGCAGAACCGGGAACGGCTCAGCAAAACAATGAGAGACGTAGCCAAAGACGTGGAAAAGGTATTCGAGAACCAACGCGACCTGGACCAGGTAGGGGATATGTATGATTCGGAACTGGTGAAAAGGCTCAGTACTTCCCTGTCGGATATTGCCAATGAAAGAGCGCTGGACATCAACATCTATGACCGCGATGGTAACCTTCAGCTGACCACCCAGCCGATGATGACCGACAAAGGCCTGATCTCCACCAAGATTGATCCGCAGGCATTCTACAGTTTATACCGGATGGAACAGATCCAGTTTATCCATACAGAATATATCGGGGTAATGCCATTCCTGTCGGGTTATATGCCTTTGCGCAATCATGATACGCATGAAGTGATCGCTTATCTTAACGTTCCTTATTTCGCTACGCAAACAGAGCTGAACCAGCAGATCTCTAACTTCCTGGTGGCCCTGATTAATTTCAATGCCTTCATTTTCCTCATCGCGGGAATGGTAGCGTTGCTGATCACCAACTCTATTACCCGTTCCTTCTCGCTGGTAACGGAGAAGCTCAGGCATGTGAACCTTGGTCAGCGTAACGATGAAATAGAATGGGATAAGGATGATGAAATTGGTGCGCTGGTAAAAGAGTATAACAAGATGGTACGCAAACTGGAAGTGAGTGCGGTGCGACTGGCAAAAAGTGAAAGGGAAGGGGCCTGGCGTGAAATGGCAAGGCAGGTAGCCCATGAAATCAAGAACCCGCTCACGCCTATGAAGCTAAGCATTCAATACCTCCAGCGGGCTATCGCCGGCGATTCGCCAAATGTGAAGGAGCTGTCGCGCAAAGTGGCCGGTACGCTTGTAGAACAGATCGAGCATCTCTCCAATATTGCGTCCGATTTCTCGGCCTTTGCCCGGATCGGTGAACCGAACAACGAAGAGTTCCTGCTTAATGAAGTACTGTATTCCCTTACTTCATTATACCAGGGACATGAGGATTGTGAGGTAACCTATGTGCAGCCTGCGCGTGATTTTTATTTGTATGCAGACAAAACGCAGATGAACAGGTTATTCACCAACCTGCTGCTGAACGCTATCCAGGCCATCCCCGACGACCGTAAAGGACAGATCGTGGTACGGATGCAGCTAACATCCGACAGCCACGTTATTGTAAGCGTATCCGACAACGGGGAAGGTATTTCCACGGAAGTGCAGTCCCGCATTTTTGTTCCCAACTTCACCACTAAATCATCCGGTACCGGCCTGGGCCTGGCCATGTGTAAAAACATTGCCGAGCAGGCGAGGGGGGAGATCTGGTTTGAAACCAAGCTGAATGAAGGGACCACTTTCTATGTAAAGTTGCCACTGCTGGGGCATTAATGCAGCGGAGTTTGTCTGACTCAGGATTATGATGATTTTGCTGATTAGTTGATTTTATTCTTTTGGATTTTTAAAGGATTATAAAAGATTCAGGGAGATAAAAGCGAATATATTATCCGCTTTTATCTCCCTGAATCCTTTATAATCAAAATGATCAAATCCATATAATCAGCAAAATCATCATAATCCTGAGTCAGACAAACTCCGCGCAAAAAAAGACGCCCTGGAATTCCAGGGCGTCTTTAAAATATTTTTTTCTGCGTCTTTTTCTATTGTGTATCGTCTTTAGCGACTACAAAGCTTTCTTTAATTTTCTCCAGCAGTTTGCTTTCGATCATTTGCTGCGACAGTTGGATCATGTTTTTGAAGGCTGTTTCCCGGGAAATACCATGACCAATAATTACTGGTTTGGAAACGCCTAAAACGGGAGTACCGCCATATGATTCAGAATCAAATTTCTTCATGTAATCATCCTGGATATTGCGTCTTAATGCAATTTCATGGAATGATTCGGCCATCTTGAGAACGATGTTTCCGGTAAAGCCTTCACACACAATTACATCCGCTTTTTCGGAGAAAATGTCTCGTCCTTCAATATTGCCAATGAAATTAATTTGCTTGCTTTCTTTTAACAGCGGGTAAGTTGCCTGCGCAAGCAGGTTGCCTTTGCCTTCTTCTTCGCCGATATTCAGTAAACCAACTTTAGGATTTGGTACCTGAAGAATATGTTTGGAATATAGGGATCCAAGAAGGGCAAATTGGGCCAGGTTTTCAGGTTTGCAGTCGGCGTTGATACCTACATCAAGCAAAAGGCCGTACGTACCGTTTTCACGGGGTACCAGAGTAGATATAGTAGGACGTTGCACTCCTTCTATGGCTTTAATGGAATAATAGGTGCCTACCATCATGGCGCCGGTATTACCTGCGCTGATGAAAGCATCTATTTTTTCATTTTTCAGTAAATGAAAACCGATAGAGATGGAGGATTGTGGCTTCTCTTTCAGCGCCTTGGTAGGGTGTTCATCCATCCCGATTACCTGGGATGAATGAACAACTGAATATTTTGATTGGTCCAGCTGTGCCGCTGCTAATAACGGAGTTAACTGTTGCTCATCTCCAATTAAAACCAGGTGCACTTCAGATGCAACAGTGTCTAAATATAATTTTACTCCTTTTACTGCTTCTGCGGGCGCGAAATCGCCACCCATCATATCAAGCCCGATTCTCATGTAACTCAAGGTTTGTCTTGTTAGCTCGGGTAAAAATAGTAAAATAATTATTTAGCTGCGCTCTGTTTTTCCAACACTACTTTTCCTCTGTAGTACAGTTTGTTTTCCACCCAATGAGCACGGTGTCTCAGGTGCACTTCACCGGTTGCGCTGTCTGTGCTTAATGTATCCGCTACCGCCTTATAATGCGTTCTTCTCTTTGCTGATCTTTGCTGAGAATGTCTGCGTTTAGGATTTGGCATTTTATTTAATTTTTAATTGTCCTTAAATTTATCCAACCCTTTCCAGATTGGGTTATCGTTTTCTTTTGCCTGCTGGTTCATTTGCTCCAGCATTTCAATCACTTTCGGATTACAACCGCTTTTGCCATTGGCATCGTCAGGATGTATCCTTTGCATTGGAATGCTCAGGTGAATGAATTCGTATATATACTCTGCCACGTTCAAATGGCTTTCTGTTTTCAGTATATACGATACATCCGGATCTTCTTCTTCACTTGCCAGCTCTTCAGGGTTGTCCACCAGTTTTACAATCTGGTTAAAATCATCCCACAGCTGCATCTCAAAGGGCTCTCCGCACCGGTCGCAGGTAACTGTTACCTTGCCGCCTATCGCAAATTTCAGTAAGAAAAAGTTACTCTTCTTGTCTAAAGTGAGATTTACACTCACTTCACAATTACTGAAATCCCTCGGCTCCTCGAAATTATCAAAGAAACGCTCTCCGATTGCATACTGAAATGAATGTTCCCCTGGGTTTAATCCTACAAAGGCTATATCAAATTCGCGGAGTGGTTTCATATCAATATCCTCACTTTTAGAGGGATGCAAAGGTAATTAAATATTTGCAATTGCAAAAATTTCATAAATTTGTTCACTAACGATATCTTATTTATATATATATTTATATCATAAAATATCAGCCATATTGATGTGGTGAACATCCAGGCGTGAGGCGCAAAGGTACGTAATTAGCTTTTATCTTATACCGGATTTTCACAATTAACGATTTATTGAAAACCCGTATCCCCATTCCATCAGCAAATGAAGGCCACAGGAAGATACAGTAAGAAAATAACTGCTACTGATAGTACCGGCGTGCCGCTGAACGGGGTACCGGATATCTTTTCCTTGCCCATAACAGCCTGGCTCAACAGCAACAGCGCCGGGCTATTGGTAACCAATGAAAAACACCGCTGTATATGGGTAAATGACGTCTTCAGCCGTTATATGGACGGAAATACTCCTGTTAACTATACTTTTCCTGAACTGATCCGCTATTTTAAGCCTATGGTGGCCGATCACCTGCCGCTGGAATCAAAAATGAAGGCCCTCCGCCGGGAAAAAAAGCCCTGGTTTGGATGGGAAGTCCCCTTCCGGAACGGGCAGATCTGGGAAATCAACTATCTCCCCGTTTTCAACGGTAAAGCTTTCAGCGGCAGCATCTGGCAGGCGGTTAATATCACCCGCCGGCATAATGTCCGGGAAGAGATAAAACGTAACGAGGAAAAGTTCAGGGTGATCCTCAATAACCTCAATGTGGCTATGTGTGAAACGGATGTACAGGGAAATATCACCCGCGTTTACGAAAGCTTCTGCCGCCTTTCCGGCTACAGGGAGGACGAGTTGATCGGTAAAAACATCACCGATGTGTTTGTGCCGGAAGATAACCGGGCGTACGCCCGCGCCCTCCGCAAAAAACGCCTGGAGGAGAACATGCCCCTGGTATACGACATGGAAATAAAGCTGAAAGATGGCTCCAACCGCTGGATCCTCGCCAGCTCCGCCAATATATACG
>NZ_DATCRD010000081.1:0-8662 GCF_036569185.1 Chitinophaga sp. | reverse complement strand
TACAGCAACTTCATCTCGTCGATCAGTCGCGTACAGCCGGCGTATTTGTCTACAATAAACAGTACATAGCGGATATCCACCATGATGTTGCGGCAAATGGCCGGGTCAAAATTAATATCGCTCATGGTGCCTTCCCAGGTGCGGTCGAAATTCAACCCTATCAGGCGGCCATAGGCATCCAGTGCAGGGCTGCCGGAGTTGCCGCCGGTTGTGTGGTTGGAGGCGATGAAACAAACCGGCATCCTGCCATTCACGCCATAACGGCCATAGTCTTTCTTTTTGTAAAGCTCTATCAGGCGCGCCGGCACATCAAATTCGTAATCACCCGGAACGTATTTTTCCATCACGCCATCGAGATAAGTGTAAAAATCGTAGTGAATGGCATCACGCGGGTTGTACCCATCTACTTTCCCATAGGTAACCCGCAGCGTACTGTTGGCATCGGGATAAAACACTTTCTTACTGCCCATTACATCTATCTGCGCCTGCATATAAGTGCGTTGCAGGTTGTTGATGTTGGATT
Source organism: Chitinophaga sp. (assembly GCF_036569185.1). Taxonomy (GTDB): domain Bacteria; phylum Bacteroidota; class Bacteroidia; order Chitinophagales; family Chitinophagaceae; genus Chitinophaga. The sequence continues at coordinate 8,139 of NZ_DATCRD010000081.1, read as the reverse complement.
GCAGATCGGCCAGCGGGCGACTTATATTATCCACGTAACCTTTACGCATGGCCATTACCAGGCGGGTAGCCGGATCTTTCCACATCTGTGCCACTACTGTATTATATGGCTGCTGCACAAAAGCAGTGAGTTTATCCATAGACGTTAGTCCGGATACCGCATACAGCTTATCAGACAGTGCACGACTATTTTTATTGTTCTCCTGCCAGATCTGTGTAAACTCCGCTCCTGCAAATTGTGCGGGAACGCCTTTGGCATATAGTGCGATGAGGCTTACCGCCACATCATGGTCCACGCCGGCATTATAGTTCTGGTAAAATCCCTGCATGGAGGCAAGGAACTGCTGCCGCATGGTTTCATACTGCGCCTCTCCCCTTTCATGCACATCGTTGAGAAAACTGATCAGGCGGTCGCCAACAGTGAACAGTTCCACGTTCCTTACCAGCTCGCTGTAGTAATCGCGGGCCTGGGCATAAGGCTGTATCTGCTGGTAGTAAGCATTGAGCGAGTCCAGTACGCCCCCGTATTGCTGTTTCCATGCCGGGTTGGTTTCCAGCTGCTGACGGTAGGTATCTTCATACTGCAGCTTTTTGCCTACGCCATTGGTTTGTTTTACACCCTGCATTTCTCCCATCCACTTCTTCCAGTAGTTGGCTGTACCGGCAAATTTCGCCGCATACTGGATCTTTATCTGCGGATCTTTACGCATGTAGCCATCCATGATTTTGAGAGCGGCGTCGCGCATTTCCACTTTGGCGGCATCCAGTACATCTACTGTTTGTTTTACGCCTTCAGAAGGCAGGTATTCAGTAGTGCGGCCGGGAAAACCCATCACCATGGTAAAATCATTCTGTTTTACTCCTTTCAGGGAAATCGTAAGCGCATATTTGGGCTTTAAAGGCACGTTATCCTTTGAGTAAGGCGCCGGGCGACCATCCTTACCGGCATAGATACGAAACATCGAGAAATCGCCTGTATGACGCGGCCATACCCAGTTATCCGTATCGGACCCGAACTTGCCGATGGAGGAAGGCGGTGCGCCTACCAGGCGTACATCCCGGTAAGTTTCCGTTACAAACAGGAAATACTGGTTGCCTTCATAGAAAGGTTTTACCATCGTTTCCTGCCAGCTTTCACGCCGGGCGTTCTGCCGGATCTCGTTCAACCGCCTGTCGATGGCCGACTGCCGCTCTCTTTCACTCATACCGGGCGTTACATCCTGCAGCGCTGCCCTGGTTACATCATCAATACGCACAATGAAGGTGGCAAATAAACCGGGGTTAGGCAGCTCTTCCACGGCCGATTTTGCCCAGAATCCGTTTTCCAGGAAATTATTCTGCAAGGAGGAGTGCTTCTGGATGGCATCATAGCCGCAGTGATGATTGGTGAGCAGCAATCCCTGCTCCGAAATCACCTCCGCCGTACAAAAACCACCAAAGCTCACGATGGCATCTTTCAGGCTGCCCTTGTTGATACTGTAGATATCCGCGGCAGTGATTTTCATACCCATTCCCTTCATCTCTTTCTCATTAAGACCGGAAAGCAGCTGTGGCAGCCACATTCCCTCCGTAGCATAAGTGTGCCTGGCCAGTACAAGGAGAAGTACCATTAACAGCACCGGTTTCACGATTCTTTGCAACATATCTGATATTCTTTTTATAAAAGAGGCAATTTACTATAATTCGGGCAGCGATGAAAAGATAACCCGGTGTTTCCGATCATTCATCGACATAAACCAGCGATTTACAGAGAAAGCGATCGCTATCCGGGAAGAAAATCTGAATTTCAGCCCTATATCTATCTGTCGCAAATGTTCCGCTTAAAATCTTCGGTAGTAATCGCACACATCACAGGGTGGCTGATATGCCTGGGTTTACCCCTGCTGTTTATCAGCGGGCAAACGGGCGACCGTAAAGCGCTTTCCATCTTATTCTCAACAGATTACCTGGTGTTCCTGGTAACATACGTAGCACTGTTTTATTTTCATACCACCTTCCTTTTCCCCAGGCTGTATTTCAGGAAACAATACGTTCTTTATTTCCTTTCTGTGCTGCTGTTGCTGGTAATGGTGAATTATATGCGCCCCTACGATCACCTGTTTTCCAGGCTACGGCATCCGCATATGGAAAACAGGTGGCGCCCGCCAATGCCGCCGGATGGTAAACCCGGCCCCGGACCGGAAGCCATGAAGCCCCGCGTACGGGTGGATATTGTGAGCGACTTCCTTTTCCTGCTCACCATTGCGCTCAGTATCGCTATTGAAACCACGCACCGCTGGCGGCAGACCGAAAAACGGGCGTTGTATGCTGAAACCCGGAAAACCCAGGCGGAGCTGTCGTTTCTCAAAGCCCAGATCAATCCCCATTTCCTGTTCAATACCCTTAACAATATTTATTCCCTGGCTATCACACGCAGTGATAATACGGCTATGAGCATCATGAAGCTGTCGAATATGCTGCGCTATGTTACAGAAGATACGAGAGATGATTATGTGCTGCTGGAAAGCGAAATTGAATGCCTGCGGGATTATATCGATCTCCAGAAACTCCGGCTCACCACCAAAACAAAAGTCAATTTCGCTGTTACCGGCAGCCCCGGCATCAAATGCATTGCCCCGCTGGTACTGCTGCCATTCCTTGAAAACGCCTTCAAGTACGGGGTCAGCAATCATGAGCCTTCTGAAATTAATATCTTGCTGCAAACATCAGGTAATAGTATCCATTTTTACTGCAGTAATAAATTATTCAGAATGACAACGGATACAAGCCGTACCGGTATTGGAATTGCCAATACCCGGCAAAGACTGGACCACCTGTATCCTGATAAATATGAATTGCAGATCAGCGAAGACAACGGCGCCTACGCTATTTCTTTACAATTACAGGTATAACCGATGGAGATTAAATTTATTGTGATAGATGATGAACCACCTGCTATACAGGTCATCAAAACCTACGCGCAGGAATTTCCCTGGCTGAAACCGTTGCATACTTTTACCGATGCCATTTCCGCAGCAGAATATTTGCGGCATAGCCGGGTGGACCTTATTTTCCTCGATATCAACATGCCCGACATCAACGGGCTGGACCTGGCCAGGGGACTCGCTTCCTGCCCTATGATCATTTTTACCACCGCCTATAAACAATATGCTTTCGACGGGTTTGAGCTCGATGCCATCGACTACCTGCTGAAACCCATTCCCTTTCAGCGTTTTGAAAAGGCCGTGCAGAAAGCACAGCAGCATTGCCGGCAACAGCTGCTGCCGGCGGCAACAGAAAGCATGGTGGTGCACTCCTCCTATCACATGGTGAAAATTCCCCTGCACGAAATTATTTACATAGAAAGCCTGGAGGATTATATCCGGATACACCTCACCCGGCAGGCGCCTGTACTAACGCTGATGACCCTTAAAAAAATGCAGGAGAAACTGCCGGCATCCCGCTTTCGGCGCATACACCGCAGCTACATTGTTGCTGTTGATAAAGTAAAGTCGGTGGTTAACCGTAAAGTCAGGCTCAGTTCATCCACTGAGCTGCCAGTGAGCGATAGTTACAGCGATTTTATCCGCGAGTGGAAAAGCGGGTTTTGTCTGACTCAGGATTAAGATGATTATGCTGATTACTTTGATTTTATTCTTTTTTGTGTTTTCAGGGAGATGTTGAATTTAGGATTCCTCACTATAATTACAAACAGATATATCATCGTTCAGTTTTAAAGTGAACGTATCATTGGTGTCGTTGAAGCCAAGCAACAGGTAGTCTCCTATCACCCTGTGCAGGCGTAGTGGCGCGGTGTAATACAGTATAGCCACTTTGTGCTGCTGCCGGTCGTGAATACTTGAACTGATAATTTTAAACTGGTGCCGTTCAAACAACAACCGGGTATTGCCCAACGTGTCCCATCCACCAGGCACCAGGTTAGCGAGGGACTGGATATACAATCCCACCGCAAAACCTGTTTTATAATGCAGGGAGTTCGCTTTGGGCTGATGCTCCACCATTTCGGCAAAAGTGGAGAATGCCCCATCGGGGTTGTAGACCTGCGATTGCAGCAGGAACTCCGCATACGAATCATGAAATATATGCTTTGCAAATACCCCTTCGGATGATGCATGTATCACCTGCCTTATAGCCAGCTTTATCATTGTTTTTCCCATATCAGCCTGCTATGTAAATATTGTGAACAAGATCATAACCACTGCTGGCGCTGGCGGTTACGGTGGCCAGTTCAGCTGCCAGTGAATCGCTGAAAATGGAGTCTGCACTGTTGTTGGGAACACCGGTATTTTGTCCGTGTGCACTGTATAATGCAGTGTTATATACCGCTGTATTAACATCATCGGGAAACGCGATCTGCGTGGTGGCTTTCAGTTTATTGTTCAGGTATACCTGTGCATGAATGTGCGTTACCCTGCCTTCGTACCAGCCAGGATATATGGAGGTGAATTTCACTTGTCCGGCGGTATCTGAATACTGTAATCCCCTGCAGAAAACGAGGGAAGTATTATCCTGGGTGCCCAGGTAGCCGCGGTTGCTGTAACCGGAGTAATAGCCATCCTTATCACAATGCCAGATATCGACCCTCGCATTAGCAAGCGGTTTACAGCTGTCATTTGTGTTCAGTACATTAATAGTGATATGCAATGGGGTGCCTGTTTTACCATCCGTGATGTCTACCCGCTGGATAGAGGATCCCCTGCTGGCATACAATGGATAAGGGCCATCTGTTTCTTCCGGGGAAACGGTACAGCTGCCGCTGCCGGTTGTATCAGGATCTGTGGCATCACTTTTCTTACATGCCTCAATCAGTACCGGTACTGCTGTAGCGCTGATAAACAGTTGTTTCAGGAATTGTTTACGGGTGTTTTCCATCTTATCTTTTTTGATCTGTTATAAAGATTTTGATTCTGTAACAGATCAGCAAAAAAGATAGATGAACAGGCATTATGTACCGGAGAATAGTATTTCCGGGACGGAACAGATGACCACAGGAAATTTAATTCAGCAAGAATTTGGAGGAAATCCTTTTCCTGCAGTAAAAAGTTCCGGTCCCGGAAATACCTCAACAGATCAACCCATGCAACGATTAGTGATACAGGTAATTCAGTGCAATAATATCATTGGCATTAAATGTACGGTTACCGCCATTGGAGCAGGCCAGCATCCAGGAGTTGGCATCCGGTGCGGATGGGGTGCCCGGGATATACACTGCACCTATGTTGCTTGCACCTTCGTTTGTTGGAGTACCACCGCAGCTGTAGGAACGGTCCATGTAATCGGTATGGCGCATACCAATGCAGTGACCAATTTCATGCTGGATCACAGAGCCCACATATAGTACGTTTGGATTGGATCCATACGCATACTGGTTGGTGTTCATTTTAATAGTGCTGTAAGGATTACCGGTGCTGGTAGGGAACCCGGAAGAGCCCAATGTGATGTAACCGCCGCTTGGTCCCTGGTTAAAGCCCTTGATCGTAATTTCAGCAGCGCCGCTGGTAACGCGCTGGAAGGTCATACGTAAGCCTAACCTGTTGTAGCGTGCAATAGCGGTATCTGTACCTGCAATGAAAGCGGTGCCCAGACCGGTTACTTTAATCCTGATAACGCGGGGTAATGCCGTTACCAGGTAATTGGTGCGGTACTGTTCTGTTTTGGCGATTCTTAAAACAGGACTGCTAACTGATGCTTTCAGCTGTTCAGCTGTAAGCAGGATGTCACCTTCCACGAGGTAGCCATCTTCGGTTTTTACCACGTTCTCTGTACTGAAGCCATTTGCTTTGATCTGGGCTAACACTTCTGCTGATACAGGATCTGGCTGCGCTTCTTTTTTAGCGTCATTCTTCTGACAGGACGCAAAGAGGAAAGCCGCTGCCATGCAGCAGAGTACAGGAATTGATTGTGTTCTCATAGTTCAGATTTTTGGTTTTGTTTAGAAAAAAAATTCAGACTTTTGATTTAGGTTTTAAAAAAAGATATCCTTTCGCCTGTTCCTGTAAACAGACAATTGTTAACAATACTAATACCTGCGCTGCGCCCGGATCAGGCATAAAAAAGGCATAACGCCGTATCCGTGAATACAGCTGCTTTTTCATTCTCCTGCCGCAAATGCAATCATTTAGCTTTGATTATCTTCCTGAAAACTACAATTACTCAGTACTCTCGTTTTCGGGTACATACAATAGCTAATATGCCCTGCAATAGCATAGCATCAGTTTTTAATGGCCTGGTAATGATTCAGTAATACCGGTTCTTCCGGGGATTCAGATTTGCTCTATAAATTGATTGTTTGTGAAACAGTTTACAGATCGTTGCTCAGATTTTGTTGAATTTTATCCTAAGGATTTCCTGTTTCAATATTACAACATTCGTTTTATTTAAAAAAAATTTTTGTTGTGGAGATGATAAAAAATTGTGTTGAAAAACTAAATACAGTAGCTTTAGGTGACAACACTAAACCAAGATCACATACCATTTTCCAACGCCTCCATGCGGATAAAACCCTTTCAAATATGTCTTATGCTGCTCCTGCAGTTATATGGTTGTTACTACGCAAAAGCGCAGCAGCAGTACTATACAGACAGCATGGTGCAACGGTACGCAACAGATACTTTCTCCCTGCAGCGTAAAAGCGGGCCATTCCTCGTGAAATTTTCAAAGCTGCCGGATGAACAGCGATTACAGCAATGGGGACTTATGCAACCGGTTTCCCGCTATCATTATATACTGCAACAGGCGCCAAACGACAGTACTGTCCTGTATTGTTACAGCGCCGGCTATAACTTCAAAGCAAGCATCCCGCTGTTACAGCAACTGGAAAAAACAGCTGCACAGGATAGTATTCTTACACAGGTATCATGTATACCTTCGGAAAAACAACTGGCGTATGCAAGGGTACAGTCGTATTCCACGCAGTACCATGTGGCGGTTGCAAAGGTTAAAAAGGAGGACTGGCCCTCGTTTATCAGTCAGCCGGCTATACAATTTGCTGACCTTATCCGCCGTCCTTCTCCTGAAATCATTATCAATACCAGTAATATGGCATTGAACAGGATTACGTTTGCACAACAACAGTTTCCGCTTATTACAGGTCAGCGTGTAGCCGTTTCAGTTAAAGAGGATATGTTTGATACAACAGACATCGATTTACAGGGGCGGTATATTCCATCTTCCTATAACTCCACGCTCAATACTGCTCATGCGCTGATCATGGCCACACTGATTGGCGGTGCAGGTAACAGCGGCGCCGGGGGCAAAGGTGCAGCGCCGGGAGTAAAGCTCAGTTCATCTGATTACAACAATAGTTTATTCCCTGATGAAGACGCATACTATCGTCAATCCGGCGCTACGGTGCAAAACCATTCCTATGGTACCGCTATCGAAAACTATTATGGGGCAGAAACGGCGGCTTACGATCAGCATATCTATACGGCAGATACCATCGTGCATGTATATTCTTCCGGAAATATTGGTACGTCGCCTGCATCAGCCGGGCGTTATCAGGGCATTGCTGGCTATGCTAATTTATCCGGCAATTTCAAACAGGCAAAAAACATCCTTGTTGCCGGCGGTACAGATGACGCCGCCCGGCTAATGGGCCTCAGTTCCAGGGGGCCCGCTTACGATGGCCGTATAGTGCCGCATGTTACTGCCTATGGTGAAGATGGTACTTCCGGAGCCGCAGCGCTTACCAGCGGCGTAGTGGCCCTGTTACAGGATACCTGGCGCATGCTGCGTGGCAGCGCCGCCCCCGCGGCCCTTCTTAAAGCGGTTATTATTAACAGTGCATCACGGGCCGCAGGTATACGCCCATCGTTTGGCGGGGGATATGGCAGTCTGCATGCCTTCGCTGCCATAAAAACAATACAGGACAACCGGCTGTTGCAGGGAAATGTAAGCAACCATACAGCTGCCACCTTCAATATAGTCATCCCGGAGGGCATACAGGAAGTAAAAGTAACCTTGTGCTGGAATGACCCTCCGGCGGCAGTAAACGCCGTTAAAGCGCTTATAAACGATCTTGATATCACCGCCACTACCTCCGATGGTAAATTATGGCAGCCCTGGATACTGAGCACCTATCCCTCCGCCGATTCCCTGCAGCTGCCCGCAACGCGTGGCAGGGACAGCATCAACAATA